>NZ_RHFJ01000022.1:0-56726 GCF_003718675.1 Marichromatium sp. AB32 | reverse complement strand
ATCTGAGACCTTACAACCGACCCGAATCAAACAGGCGCCGCGACCGACCTTCGAGTCGGGGATCGGGCGCTGGAAGCTGGGAGCTTGATCAAATGGCAGGCGCCAAAGAAATCCGCACCAAGATTGCGAGCATCAAGAGCACGCAGAAGATCACTTCCGCCATGGAGATGGTTGCAGCATCGAAGATGCGCAAGGCGCAGGATCGCATGTCTGCCTCCCGGCCCTACGCGGACAAGATGCTCCAGGTGATCCACCATCTGGCGCAAGCGACGCCCGAGTACCGTCATTCCTTCATGGCCACGGAACGCCCGCGCAAGCGCGTCGGTTATATCGTGGTTTCCTCCGATCGCGGCCTGTGCGGCGGCCTCAACAGCAATCTGTTCCGCCGTCTGAGTGCCGAGATCAAGGAGCAGCAGGCCGCTGGCATCGAGCCGGTCTTCTGCGCCATCGGCAGCAAGGCGCTGGGGTTCTTCAAGCGCTTCGGCGGCAAGGTGCTGGCGCAGGCGACCCATCTTGGTGACACCCCGCACATCGAGGATCTGATCGGCACCGTCAAGGTGATGCTCGACGCCTTCGAGGCTGGCGAGATCGACGCGATCCATGTCGCCAGCAACGAGTTCGTCAACACCATGACGCAGCGCCCGGAGATCCGCCAGCTGGTGCCCATCGCCCCCGCCGAGAAGCAGGAGGAGGCGTTGCCCTACCACTGGGACTATATCTACGAGCCGGATGCGCACACCGTCCTCGACGCCCTGCTCACCCGCTACATCGAGTCGCTGGTCTATCAGAGCGTGGTCGAGAACGTCGCCTGCGAGCAGGCCGCGCGAATGGTCGCGATGAAGGCCGCCTCGGACAACGCCGGCAACCTGATCGACGAACTCCAGCTCGTCTACAACAAGGCGCGCCAGGCCGCTATCACCCAGGAAATCTCCGAGATCGTGAGCGGCGCCGCGGCGGTTTGACCCACCGCCGGCTGACCCCGGCGACCCCGGCGACCCCGGCCAGGATCAGACCCAGACAGAATCGCTAGACGCCGCAAGGCAGAAGAGGAAAAGACTATGAGTTCCGGTAACGTGGTGGAAATCATCGGCGCGGTGGTGGACGTACAGTTCCCGCGCGGCGAGATGCCCAAGGTCTATGAAGCACTGAAGATCGAGTCCGTCGGCCTCACCCTCGAGGTGCAGCAGCAGCTCGGCGACGGCGTCGTCCGCACCATCGCCATGGGCTCGACCGACGGCCTGCAGCGTGGCCTCGAGGTCGCCGCCACCGGCGCCCCGATCCAGGTCCCGGTGGGCCAGAAGACCCTCGGTCGCATCATGGACGTGCTCGGCAACGCCATCGACGAGCAGGGCGACATCGGCGCCGAGGAAAGCTGGTCGATCCACCGTCCCGCGCCCAAGCTCGAGGACCAGTCGACCACCACCGAGATCCTCGAGACCGGCATCAAGGTCGTCGACCTGATCATGCCGATCGCCAAGGGCGGCAAGGTCGGCCTGTTCGGCGGCGCCGGCGTCGGCAAGACCGTCACCCTGATGGAGCTCATCCGTAACATCGCCGCCGAGCACTCCGGCTTCTCGGTGTTCGCTGGTGTCGGCGAGCGTACCCGTGAGGGTAACGACTTCTATCACGAGATGAAGGAGTCGAACGTCCTCGACAAGGTGGCCCTGGTCTACGGCCAGATGAACGAGCCGCCCGGCAACCGTCTGCGCGTCGCCCTGACCGGCCTGACCATGGCCGAGTACTTCCGCGACGAAGGCCGTGACGTGCTGCTGTTCGTCGACAACATCTACCGTTACACCCTCGCCGGTACCGAGGTCTCGGCACTGCTCGGGCGCATGCCCTCGGCGGTGGGTTATCAGCCGACCCTGGCCTCGGAGATGGGCGCCCTGCAGGAGCGCATCACCTCCACCAAGACCGGCTCGATCACCTCCTTCCAGGCCGTCTACGTCCCCGCCGACGACCTCACCGACCCGTCGCCGGCGACCACCTTCGCGCACCTCGACGCCACCCTGGTGCTGTCGCGTCAGATCGCCGAGCTGGGCATCTACCCCGCCGTCGACCCGCTCGACTCGACCAGCCGTATCCTCGACCCCAACGTCGTCGGCCAGGAGCACTACGAGACCGCGCGTGCGGTGCAGGGCACCCTGCAGCGCTACAAGGAGCTCAAGGACATCATCGCCATCCTCGGCATGGACGAGCTCTCCGACGAGGACAAGCTGACCGTGGCCCGCGCCCGTAAGATCCAGCGCTTCCTGTCGCAGCCGTTCTTCGTCGCCGAGGTCTTCACCGGCGCGCCCGGCAAGTTCGTCTCGGTCAAGGACACCATCGCCGGCTTCAAGGCCATCGTCAACGGCGAGTACGACCACCTGCCCGAGCAGGCCTTCTACATGGTCGGCAGCATCGAGGAAGCGGTGGCCAAGGCCGAAAAGATGGCCAACTAACGGAGACCACCCATGGCAATGACGATCCACGTCGATATCGTGAGCGCAGAGGGCGCCATCCACTCCGGGCAGGCGACCATGGTGTACGCCAGCGCGGAAGTGGGTGAGGTGGGCATCGCGCCCCGCCACACCGCCTTCATCAGCCGTCTCAAGCCCGGCGACGTCCGAGTGGAGAACGAGCAGGGCGAGCAGGAGCACTTCTACGTCTCCGGCGGCATGCTCGAGGTCCAGCCGAACGTGGTCACGGTCCTTGCCGACACCGCGGTCCGGGCCGCGAACCTCGACGAGGCGGCGGCCCAGGACGCCAAGCGTCGCGCCGAGGAGGCACTGGCCGGACAACAGGCCGGGTTCGAGTACGCCAAGGCCCAGGCCGAGCTGGCCGAGGCGATCGCCCAGCTGCGTGCGATCGAGAAGCTGCGCAAGACCAAGCGCGGCTGATTCGCTCGCGCCACGTCCGGCGCGCTGCACGAGGAAAACGCCCCGTCCGCAAGGTCGGGGCGTTTTTTTATCGGCCAAGGGGCCTTATTCTCGCCAACGGTGCGCTTGACGCTGACGAAACGCCCGGCGCATGCTCCCTGCGAGCCATATGGCGATGACACCCAAAGACGACGCGCACACAGCAGTGCTCGCGACACGTGCCCCAGACGGCTAGGATAGCCACCGAGCGCGATGCCCGTGACCGCTCCCGGCGGAGCATCCTCTCCAGGGATGATGGGCGTCTCTCCCTATCGACAACTCCAGCAAGGATCACTCAGGCATGAAGTTAGGCGTCGTGATACTGGCCGCCGGGCTCGGCAAGCGGATGCGTTCGAGACTCCCCAAGGTCCTCCATCCACTGGCCGGCAAGCCACTGCTCGCGCACGTCCTCGAGGCGGCGGAGACGATCGAGCCGACACGAATCGTGGTCGTTCACGGCCATGCCGGCGATCAGGTGCGTGCGGCCCTCGATGGCCATTCCTGCACCTGGGTCGAGCAGACCGAGCAGCGCGGCACCGCGCACGCAGTGATGCAGGCGATGCCCGCACTCGCCGATCTCGACCGCGTGCTGGTGCTCTATGGCGATGTGCCGCTGATCTCGCCGGCCACCCTCGAGCGACTGATCGCTGCGGCCGACGGCAGCCCGCTGGCGCTGCTCACCGCCGAACTCCCCGACCCCACCGGCTATGGCCGAATCCTGCGCGATGCCGAGGGACGCATCGAGCGCATCGTCGAGGAGCGCGACGCCGACGAACAGCAGCGCCGCATCCGCGAGTCGAACACCGGCTTCCTGATCGCCGATCGCGCCCGTCTCGACGACTGGCTCTCGCGCATCGACGACGACAACGCCCAGGGCGAGTACTACCTCACCGACGTCACCGCACTGGCCGCGGCCGACGGCGTGGACGTGGCCAGTGCCCGTCCCGACAGCCTCACCGAGGTCTCCGGGGTCAACGACCGCGTCCAGCTCGCCGCACTCGAACGCGCCTGGCAGCGCCAGCAGGCCGAGCGACTGATGCGCGCCGGCGTCACCCTGCAGGACCCGGCGCGCTTCGACCTGCGCGGCCGGCTCACCGCCGCGAGCGACTGCACCATCGACGTCAATGTCGTCATCGAGGGTGAGGTCGAGATCGCCGCGGGGGTCCACATCGGCCCCAACTGCGTGCTGCGCGACTGCACCATCGGCGCCAACACCGAGATCCTCGCCAACTGCGTGATCGAGGGCGCCCGGGTCGGCGCCGACGCCCGCATCGGTCCCTTCGCGCGGCTGCGTCCGGGCAGCGAACTGGGCGATGCCACCCATGTCGGCAACTTCGTCGAGACCAAGAACACCCGCCTCGGCGCCGGCAGCAAGGCCAATCATCTGACCTATCTGGGGGACGCCACCATCGGCGCCGGGGTCAACATCGGCGCCGGCACCATCACCTGCAATTACGACGGCGCCAACAAGTCGCGTACCGAGATCGGTGACCGCGCCTTCATCGGCTCGAACAGCGCGCTGGTGGCGCCGGTGAGCATCGGCGAGGGGGCCACCATCGGCGCCGGATCGGTGATCACCCGTACCGCGCCGGCCGAGCAGCTCACCCTCTCGCGTGCCCGCCAGCACAGCGTCAACGGCTGGCAGCGCCCCCAGAAACAGCCGAAACCCTAAGGAGTTCCAGTCTATGTGCGGCATCGTCGGCGCCATCGCCCAACGCCCGGTCGCGGCCATCCTGCTCGAGGGGCTGAAGCGACTCGAATACCGCGGCTACGACTCCGCGGGTATCGCCATCCTCGAGGGCCCGGGGCAGCTCAACCGCTCCCGCACCCTCGGCAAGGTCGCGCGTCTCGCCGAGGAGGTCGACGCACACCCACTGCCCGGGCTGCTCGGCATCGCCCACACCCGCTGGGCGACCCACGGCGAACCGGCCGCCCACAACGCCCACCCGCACGTCTGTCGCGACCGCTGCGCGATCGTGCACAACGGCATCATCGAGAACCACGAGCAGCTGCGCGCCGCCCAGCGCGAGGCCGGTCACCGCTTCACCTCCGAGACCGACACCGAGGTGGTGGTGCATGCGATCTATGACCAGCTCGCCGCCGGTCACGGACTGCTCGAAGCGGTGCGCAACACCACCGCCGAGCTGCAGGGCGCCTATGCCCTGGGGGTGATCGACACCCAGGACCCCGAGCGCCTGATCGCCGCGCGCGAGGGCAGCCCGCTGGTGATCGGGATCGGCTTCGGCGAGCACTTCATCGCCTCGGACGTGTTCGCCCTGCTGCCGGTCACCCACCGCTTCATCTTCCTCGAGGAAGGGGATATCGCCGAGCTCACCCGCGAGCGGGTGCGCATCTGGGACCGCGACGGGCGCGAGGTCGAGCGTCCGATCAAGACCTCCAGCCTGGCGCTCGACGCCGCCGAGCGCGGCGAGTACCGCCACTACATGCTCAAGGAGATCTTCGAACAACCACAGGCGATCGCCGATACCCTCGACGACCGTCTCAGCGGCAACCGACTGCGCCCCGAGTGCTTCGGCAACGAGGCCGAGGCGCTGTTCACCGAGGTCAAGGCGGTCACCATCGTCGCCTGCGGCACCAGCTATCATGCCGCACAGGTCGCCCGCTACTGGATCGAGGCCCTCGCCGGGCTGCCGTGCAGCGTCGAGGTCGCCAGCGAGTACCGCTACCGCCAGCATGTGGTCCCCGAACAGGCGCTGTTCGTCACCCTCTCGCAGTCGGGCGAGACCGCCGATACCCTGGCCGCGCTGCGCCAGGCCAGGCAGAGCGGCTATCGCGCCACCCTGGCGATCTGCAACGTCCCCGAGAGTTCGCTGGTGCGCGAGTCCGATCTGGTGCTGCTCACCCATGCCGGTCCAGAGATCGGGGTGGCCTCGACCAAGGCCTTCACCACCCAGCTCGTCGCCCTGCTGTTGCTGACCCTGGCGCTCGGGCGCGGACGTGGCATCGACGAGGCCGAGGAGGCACGGCTGGTCGGGCTGTTGCGCTCGCTGCCGCTCAAGATCGAGGAGGTGCTGCGACTCGACGAGCAGATCGCGATGCTCGCCGAGTCCTTCGTCGACAAGCACCACACCCTCTTCCTCGGGCGCGGCGAACAGTACCCGATCGCCATGGAGGGCGCGCTCAAGCTCAAGGAGATCTCCTATATCCATGCCGAGGCCTACCCCGCCGGCGAACTCAAGCACGGCCCACTGGCGCTGATCGACGAGCAGATGCCGGTGGTCGCGGTGGCGCCCAACAACGCCCTGCTCGAGAAGCTCAAGTCCAACCTCGAGGAGGTCCGGGCGCGCGGCGGCCAGCTCTATGTCTTCGCCGACTTCCAGGTCCCGCTCGACGAGACCGATGGGGTTAATGTCATCCGTCTGCCCGAGACCGACGACCTGCTCGACCCGCTGGTCTTCACCATCCCGCTGCAGTTGCTCGCCTATCATGTCGCCGTGCTCAAGGGCACCGACGTCGATCAACCGCGCAACCTGGCCAAGTCGGTGACCGTCGAGTAGACATGTCCCCTTCGCCGCTGTGATCGAGTTGACAGCGGCAAGATCACGTCGGCATATACTCTGCGTAAGAAGGAACAGACCCGGGAGGAGGGGACCGGGTCTGCAGGCCGCGAACTTGAGCCACAGCCGACCGCCTTATCGTCCCCGTCGCTCGGGCGCGCGCGACCGGACGCGCTGCGCCGTCCCTGCCTTCTGGAACCAACCATGGCCGACAGATCCTCATCGAACGTCGTCCCGCTCGCCGGTCGCGGCCTCCCGCCAGAGGCCCCGGCATCGGCCGATCCAGCCACCCTGCTCGCGGCCTGTCGCGACCGCCTCGCGCACGGTCTCGCCACCGTCTTCGCCCAGCATCTCGACAGCGCCAACGACGACTTCCTCGGCATGGCCGATCGCGCCACCAGCCTCGAGCAGCAACAACTCTATTTCGCCGCCATGGACTTCCTCACCGGCCATGGCCAGCTGCTGCTGCAACAGTTCCGCAGCACCTATGTCGCGCAGTTCGAAGCGGCGGTCGCGGCCCTGCGCGGCACCACCGTGGAAGGCGGGCGCGCGAACCAGGAGCCGCGCGAGCTGAGCCTGATCGACACCGACGACTTCGAGCGCGACCTGGCAATCGCCAAGCTCTCGGCCCGCGCCGCGTGCAACTGCGCGCAGCAGCTCACCGCGCTCGATCGACGCTTTGCCGCACTGCTGCAACTCTCGCGTATCGCTCAGGACGACAACCCGCTGCACCCGCGCGCGCTCTTCACCACGATGCTCGACGCGCTCGGCGCACTCGACGTCGGCGAACAGCTCGGACTGATCCTGCTGCAGGAGTTCGAGCGCCAGACCTCGGCCGAGCTGCCGGGCATCTATGCCGACCTCAACCGCTTTCTCGCCGAGGCCGGCATCCTCCCCAACATCCCGCTCGCCGGCCCCCAGCGCGCACTACGCAGCCAACCACTCGACGCCGCTGACGCTCACCCACCGCTCGATGAGCACCGGCAGACTGCCGCATCGGCGCCGCACCAGGGCGAGCACGGCAACAGCGACGTCTTCGAACAGCTCGCCCAGGCGCTGCAGGCAGCCGCCACCCAGCGCCCAGCGGCCACCGGCCAGTTCCACCAGGGCATGCCACCGACGCCCCGGGCGGCACCATCACAACCGCGCCAGCAGACGCTCGACATCGCCGAGCTGATCCAGGCCCTCACCGGGCTGCAACGCGGCGGCGGCGACGTCCGTCAGCTGCCGGGACTCGGCGCATCCCCCATCGACCCGGCGCAGAACGACGCACTGCAACGAATCCGCGCCACCCCAATGGCCGACTGGTCGCACCCGGTCGACGCGCTCACCATCGACATCGTCTCGATGCTGTTCGACGCCATGTTCAAGGACCCCGAACTCTCGGCGGCGATCCGCGCCGAGCTGGCCAAGCTGCAGATCCCGGTGCTCAAGGTCGCGCTGATCGACAAGCACTTCTTCTCCGAGCGACGCCACCCCGCACGCCGACTGCTCGATCTCATCGCCAGCTCCGGCCTCGGCCGCAGCGAGGAAGACGAACCGCGTCTGATCGAGCGGATCCGTACCATCGTCGATGGCGTGGTCGATGGCTTCGATGACGACGTCGAGGTCTTCGCCCGCCAGCTCCAGGCGTTCGAGCAGTTCCTCGACGAGGAAGAGACGCGGGCCCGTGGCAAGGCGAGCAAGGTGCTCGGCGAGCTGGCCCGACGCGATCGGCGCGAGGTCGCCGAGCGACGTGTCGAGGCCGTCATCACCGAGCACGCCCACCCGGAGGCCCCGGCACTGATCAGCGACTTCGTCGGCGAGCATTGGCGACAGGTGTTGGTCGACGTGTTCATCGACACCGGCGAGGACGGCGAGGACTGGCGGGAAGCGGTGCAGCTGATGGACGACCTGCTGTGGTCGGTCGAGCCCAAGCTCACCCAGGAGGAGCGCGACCGTCTGCTCACCCTGCTCCCGGACCTCATCACCCGGCTGCGCAAGGGGCTCGAGCGTATCGACCAGGAGACCTCCTGGGACAGCTTCTTCGGTCAGCTGATCCGGCTGCACATGGCGGCCCTGCATCGCGAGGGCGTGAACGACTCGCCGCCAGCGCAGGACAACGTCGAGGACACGACCACCGCCCCGGCATCGGCATCGGCATCGGCATCGGCATCGGCATCGGCATCGGCATCGGCATCGGCATCGGCATCGGCATCGGCATCGGCATCGGCATCCGATGATGCCGACGACGCAGAGACCGATCACCATCTGCGTCTCGCGCGCGCCCTCGAGGTCGGCGCCTGGGTCGAGTTCAAGAGCGTGCGCGGGACCCGCAAGACGCTGCGACTGAGTTGGGTCAGTGAGTATCGTGGCGTCTATCTGTTCACCAACCGTCAGGGTGACAACGCCCTCACGCTCGCCACCACCAGCCTCGCCAATCATCTGCGCCAGGGCAGCGCCCGACTGCTCAGCCAGGACCCGCTCACCGAGCGTGCGGTCAGTCAGGTCCTGGAGCGCCGTACCGACCCCGAAACCTGACCCGGACCACGACGCCGTCGTCGCGCCTCACCGACGACGGCACGGCCGCCGCTACCGCCAGTCGCACCCGATCAGACGACCGACGAGTCGGGGGGGCGAGGCCCCTCCCGATCCCCGCCCCGAACCATCCGCACCAACCCCTCGATCTCCTCATCGAGCCGGAGCCGGGCACGGAACCCCAGCTCGCGCTCGAGCGTGGCCGAGGAGAACCAGGCATCGCCGACGAGCTTGTCGAGCCCTTCCAGGGTCAGGGGCATGCGCCGACCGAGCAGACGCTCGCCGAGCGTGCCGACCCCGGCGGCGGCGCGCAGCGCCCACAGCGGCACCGTCCAGCGCGGCACCGGACGGTCGAGCGCGCGACAGATGCGCTCGTAGATCCAGCGCGTGGAATAGGCGCCGCCATCGGTCACGCAATAGGTGCGCCCGGCGCTCGCCGGGTGGGCGACGGCGAGCAGCACCGCAGCCACCGCATCCTCGACGTGCACCGCCGAGCGGTGGTTGTCGATCCGTGGCCAGGGCGGGAAGCGATGGGCGGCGACGGCGGCGATCATCCGCGCCAGATTGCCCTCCCCCGCCAACCCGTAGACCATCGGCAGGCGCAACACGCAGCCGGGGATGCCGAGCGCCGCGGCGCTCGCCAGCAACTCGCCCTCGGCGACCAGCTTGGCGCGACCATAGCCGGTCTCGGGCGCGGGTTCGACCTCGTCGGGGCCGGCCGGATGGCCGCGCGCCCCGGTCGCATCCCCCATCGCCTTGACCGTGCTGAGATAGAGCATCCGCCGCAGCGACCCGGCGCTGCGCGCCTCGGCCATCAGTGCGCGCGTGCCCTCGGCGGTCACCGTCCAGTGTCCCGGGGCCTCGTAGATGTCGGGCTCGTCGGCGGCCGGGGCATAGCTGGCGAGATGGATCAGGGTCTCGACCCCGGCACAGACCCCGGCGAGGGTCTCGGGACGGGCGAGATCGGCGCGACGCGTCTCCACCCCCCGCCCCGGCCACAGCCGCTCGACCACCGCCGGTGCGCGGCTGACCACCGCCACCCGCTGACCGTGCGCGAGCAGCGCCTCGACCAGCACCCGACCGACCCGGCCGGTAGCGCCGGTGACCAGCACCAGTCCGAGTGCATCCGCGCGCAGACTCATGTCGCCCGCCCCCGTCGCAGCCACTGACGCGCGACCAGCAGCCCCAGGTGCAGACGGATACCGAGGATCACCAGCCAGCTGAACGGACGCGGATAGCGCCGGTACTGGAACTTGCGATAGAAGCGCTCCATGCCGCGATGCTTGTGGCGCTCGACGGCCAGCGGATCACCACCGCTGCAGGCGCCCTTGTGATGCACCACCTCGACCCCGGGCACCAGCAGCACCCGCCAGCCGGCCTCAGCAAAGCGCACGAACCAGTCGAGGTCCTCGCAGTGCAGGAAATAACCCTCGTCGAGCGGGCCGACCTGTGCGAGCGCGGCGCGGCGCACGAACATGAACGAGCCCGAGGTCGCCTCGACCGTCACCGGCTCGCGCGGCGGCGGCAGATGACGCTGATCGAGTCCGGCGCCACCGAGCCGCTCCAGTCCGAGCAGACGGCGCAGCGCGATCCAGGGATCGGGGATGGCGCGCCGACAGGCGACCTGCTCGGCGCCGTCCGGATCGCGCACCATGCACCCGGCGATCCCCGCCTCGGGATGGGCCTCGAGCGCCTCGACCATACGCCCGAGGGTATCGGGGGCGACGATGCAGTCGGGGTTGAGGAACAGCAGCCAGGGCGCGCCGGCCAGCGGCAGCGCGCGGTTGTTGCCCGCAGCGAAGCCGAGGTTGGCGCCGTTCTCGACGATCCGCAGCCGCGCATCGGCACCGACCCGCGCGCGCAACCGGGTGAGGCTGTCGTCGACCGAGCCGTTGTCGCTGACGATCACCTCGACGGCGAGCGTCGAGCCGAGCACCGCCGTCACGCACTCGGCGAGCAACGCCCCGGCGTTGTAGTTGACGACGATGACGCTGACCAGCGGCATGGCGCTCATCGGCTCACCTCCTCGTCGAGCGCGACCCGCACCGCGCGCTCGGCGGCGGCGAAACCGAAGTGGCGCTCCATCACCGCCAGCCCGCCGTCGGAAAGGCGCTGCCAGAGCGCGTCGTCGACACAGACCCGGGCGATGGCGTCAGCCAGCGCGCGGGCGTCCTCGCCGAGCAGCACCGACTCGCCGTCGACCAGATGCATGCCCTCGGCGGCCACCGCGGTGGCCACCACCGGCAGCCCGTGGGCGAGGCTCTGATTGATCTTGCCCTTGACCCCGGCGCCGTAGCGCAGCGGCGCCACCGACGCCCGCGAGCTGGCGAACAGTGGCGCGACATCGGGGACATAGCCGAGGATCTCGATGTCCGGCGCGGCGAGTGCGCGCACCTCCGGCGGCGGCTCGGCGCCGACCACCCGCAGCACCACCCCGGGCAGGCGCTCGCGCAGCAGCGGCATCAGCTCGCGACCGAGGAAGAGCACCGCATCGGTGTTCGGCGGATGGGCGAAGGCGCCGATGAACAGCAGGCCGTGACGCTCGGCGGCGGGACGCGCCGAGCCGAAGATGCGATGGATGTTGGAGACCAAATGCACCTCGACATCGGGCGCCTCGGTGGCAAGCAGCGCGCGCTCGGCCTCGCTCACCACCCAGGTCTGGTCGGCGCGACGCATCAGCGCCAGCTCCTGATCGCGACGCCGCGCGGCGATCCGGCGGGTGGCCGCGTCGCCGCGCAACTCGGCGAGCCGGCTCTCGCGCAGGAAGTGCAGATCGACGGTGTCGAAGACGATCCGCGCCCGCGCGCAGTGACGCCGCGCGGCCTCCATCAGCGCCGCGGCGGCATCGGCGCGGCTGAGCACCACCAGATCGTAGCGCGCGCCTTGGGTGGCCAGATGACGCGCGACCGAGGGCACGTGCGGACGATAGAGCACCTCCACCCCGCGCTGCTGGAGCGCGCCGACATAGGGCTCGGGCGCCTCCAGGTTGGCCGCGGCAAAGGTCACCTGATAGCCGAGCCCGCGCAGGATGGCGAACAGGTTGACCATGCGCAGCGAGCCCGACTCGCGATCCGGCGTCACCATGTAGTTGTCGACCACCAGGGCACGGCGCGCCAGGGCGCGGTCCTTGACCCGGTCGAGCGCCGCGTCGCGCGCGCCGAACCCGGCGAGCGTCTCGCCCCAGCGCGCGCGGAAGGTCTCGGCGTGGATGCGCTGATAGCGCTTGAGCCCGGTGCTCGCCTCGGGGTCGCGCCCGGCGCTCACCCCCTCGAAGTGCACCACCCAGGCCGCCGGCTGGTAGTAGACCCGGAGCCCGGCGGCGCGCACCCGCATCGCCAGATCGGTGTCCTCGTAATAGGCCGGGGCGAAGGTGCGGTCGAAACCGTCGAGACGCTCGAACAGCGCGCGCGGGATCGCCAGCGCCGCGCCCGAGCAGTAGTCGACGGGGCGCACATAGCCGTACTCGGGACGATGCGGATCGTCGAGATGACCATGGTTCCACGCCGAGCCGTCGGCGAAGAGGATGCCGCCGGCCTCCTGCTGACGACCGTCGGGATAGACCAGCCGGGCACCGACCATGCCCGCGTCCGGATATTCATCGAAGGTCGCCAGCAGGGCGTCGAGCCAGCCCGGCTGCACCTGGGTGTCGTTGTTGAGGAACACCAGCAGCTCGCCGCGCGCAGCCTCGGCGCCACGGTTGCAGGTACCGACGAAACCGAGGTTCTCGGGGTTGCGGATCAGCCGCACCCCGGGATAGGCGGCGAGCCGCGCGGCGCTGTCGTCGGGCGAGCAATCGTCGACCACCACCACCTCGAAGCGCGCCGTGTCGCCGCAGCGCGCGAGCGCGGCCAGACAATGATGGGTGTAGCCGAACTGACCGTGGATCGGGATCACCACCGACACCCGTGGGTGCTCGGGCGCGGGCAGCGCGATCGGCTCGAAAGGTTCGTCGAAGGCGAGCAGGACGGGTGGATCGGGGATGCGCAACGGCGTGGTGCGCAGCCGCCGCGCGAGCTTGCGCGCGAGCACCCGGGGGCCTTCGGTACGCAGCACGTGCAGCGCGCGCGGACCGTAGCGACGAACCAGATCGAGCAGGCGGATAAGCCCCTGCGGCATCGCCATGGTCGCCATCACCAGGCCAGCGCCGCGCGGGCGAGCGCGTCGAGCAACTCGGCGACCTCGCGCATCACCGGGCTTGCGGCCTGCAGCTCGGCGGGGACCGCGCGATAGGCGGCATGGACGGTGGCGGGGTCGCCCGGCAGGGTATAGAGACTGACCACGAAGGGGCAGTTGACGATCCGCGTCGGGTCCTCGCGCATCATCTCGCGCGAGAGCACGGCGCTGCAGAACTCGACCGAGCGCGCCTCACCGTAGACCGGCTCGGTGAAACCGAGGTCCGCGCCAGTGCGGGCGAACATCTCGCCCAGATCGAGGACGTTGTTGATATAGAGACCGCGTTCGAGGATCGCCGCCTGCAGCCCGTCGAGCGCGGCCTCGAGGCTGGTCTCGGCCTGGTGGACGACGGCGCCGCCCGCGGCCAGCGGCGAAGACAGTGGGGCGCAGAGCAGCGCCAGCGCGCAGAGCGCGCGAGTGATCCGTGACATCGGACGCGACCTCCGGTCGATGAAGCCCAGTTGACGAGCCGCATCTTAGCAGCCGCGCCCACCGGGCACAGCGCCGGCCCCGCGGCGACGGGGCCGGTCGCGTCCGACGACCGGGATCAGTACTGGTTCATCGGGCGGAAGCCGGGCGGCGAGGGCCAGTCACCAGGGGACGGGGTCTGCCGCGGCGGCTGGGCGCCGCGCTGACGCGCCTCGAGCTCCTCGACCCGACGCTTGAGCGCCTCGATCTCCTCGGCGGTGGCATCGGGCGCACCAGCCGCCGCAGGCGCGACCGGTGACGCCGGCGTGGTCCCCGGCACGCCGGGATAGGCCGGGGGCGGCGCATAGGGCATGCCGTAACCACCATAGGGCGCGCCATATCCCGGACCGCCATAGGGACCATAGGGCGGCGCATAGGGGCCGTAGGGACCGTCGTAATAGTCATCGTCGTAGCGGTCACCGCCCATCCAGCGGCTGGGGTTCATCATGTCGCCGAAGTTGAACGCCGACACCGCCGGCACCTGCGCCAGCAGGGCGAGCAACGCGATCGCGCGCGCGGAACGTCTGGTGAACATTGGGACTGACACGGAGGTTCCTCCTCGTGGCTTGACGGGGTCCGGGACCGGGCAAGGTGTCGACGGGATCAGCCGTGACTCTGCGCGGCTTGATGGAAGTGACCGTGGCCGTGATGCTCGCCCTCCTGGGCATCGCCGTGCAACAAGGCGCCGTCGGGCTGGATCAGCGGGTGGATGGTGCGCCCGAGCGCACGTCTGGTGTCCTGCGCCTGCAGCTCGTCGCGCAGCCAGAGCAGCCAGGGTTCGAGCTCGCCGGGTCGACGGGTCGAGACCACGTCGAAGGGCGCCACGCTTGCCAGCGCGCGCAGATGACGCTCGGCGCGCTCGGGGTCGAAGTCCTCGAGCACCGGCAGCAGATCGCCCTTGGTGCAGAGCACCAGATCGGCGGCGCGGAAGATCACCGGGTACTTGGCCGGCTTGTCGTCGCCCTCGGGCACCGACAGCAGGGTGACGTTGCGGTGCTGGCCGAGGTCGAAGCTCGCCGGGCAGACCAGGTTGCCGACGTTCTCGATGAACAGCAGGTCGATGCCGTCGAGATCGATCTGATGCAGCGCCTGATGGACCATGTGGGCATCGAGATGACAGGCGCTGCCGGTGGCGATCTGTACCGCCTGCACGCCCTTGGCGCGGATGCGCTCGGCATCGTTCTCGGTCTCGAGATCGCCCTCGATCACCGCGATCCGGCAACTCGGCCCGAGCACCTCGATGGTCGCCTCGAGCAGGCGGGTCTTGCCCGCGCCCGGCGAGGACATCAGGTTGATCGCCAGCACGCCGTGACGGTCGAAGTGCTCACGGTTGTGACGGGCCTGATGATCGTTCTCCGTGAGCAGGTTGCGCAGCACGCTGACCGCCGCGCGACCGTCCTCGGTCCGGGCGTGACGTCCGCCATCGCGCACCAGGTGCTCGTTGCCGGGGGTGATGTTGCAGCCACAGGTATCGCACATGACGAGATCTCCGCTAGGGATGCGCTGTTGGGACGATGGCGCGACGTCTTGGCAGCGGTCGCGCGAACCCTGTCCGGGTCATCCATCCACCGGATGCTGGCGCCAACGTCTCCTGAATCCAAGCCTTGGCGTGAGTGTATGTCATCGCGACCGTCACCGGTTAGTCAGAATCCGGTCATGACGCCGGGGCGTCGGGGATCGACAGTTCCAGGTTGGCCAGCAACATCTCGTCGCCGCTGATCAGACGGGTGCGATAACCGTCGCACGCCGCACACAGCAACCGGTTGGGCTCGACCGTGCTCTCCGCGCCACAGTCGAGACAGCGCACCCGCACCGGCGCGGACTCGATCGCCAGGGTCGCGCACTCGGCGCGGGTCCCGGCGGCGGCCAGCGGATAGGCGCGCTCGAGCAAGTCGGGCTCGACCCCGGAGAGCGGCCCGATACGCAACAGGATGCGCTCGACCCGGGTGGCGCCGTGCTCGTCGGCGATCCGCTCGACCTGATCGAGCAGCGCCTGACAGATGGAGAGTTCATGCATCCCGCAACCTCCGCGCGTCGCGGCGGGATCAGCCCCCGCCCTCGAAATAGGTGTAGCCGTAGAGCCCGGCCTTGAGCTCGACGAACAGCCGCTCGCGGGTATCGCGATCGAGTCCGGCGGCATCGAGCTTGCGCCGGTAGTGGGCGAGCAGGGTCCGCGGCTCGAAGTGCACGTAGCTCAACAGCTCGTCGGTGGAGTCGCCACGCTCGGCCTCGCACAGCCGATAGCCAGACGGGGCCTCGGGGTCGAGCTCGACGTTGACCGCATCGGTGTCGCCGAACAGGTTGTGGATGTCGCCGAGGATCTCCTGATAGGCGCCGACCATGAAGAACCCGAGCAGATAGGGCGCGCCCTCGGCGGCGTCGGCATGGATCGGCAGACTGGTCTCCACCCCGCCCTCGTCGACATAGTGCTCGATACAGCCGTCGGAGTCGCAGGTGAGATCGTGGACCAGGGCGCGCGCCTCGGGCAACTCGTCGAGACGCTGGATCGGGGCGATGGGGAAGAGCTGATCGAGCGCCCAGACGTCGGGCATCGACTGGAACAGCGAGAAGTTGCAGAACAGCTTGTCGGCGAGCAGCGCGTTGACGGTATCGGCCAACTCGCGGTGACGCCGCACCGCCGGATCGAGCCGCGCCGCCAGGCGTCGACAGACGGCGAAGAACAGCTCCTCGGCACGGGCACGGGTGGCGAGATCGACGGCATCGTCGGCAAAGCCCGCGCGCAGCGCCTCGAGCAGCTCGCGCGACTCGGCATAGATCTCCTGGGGGGCACCGCGCCCGGCCTCGCGCAGCTGCTCGGCGAGCGCATCGAGCAGCGGCTGGCCCTCCTCGGCGCGCGGCTCGACGCCGAGCCCGGCGGCGCGCTCGCGATCGATGACGTTGGTGATCAGCACCGCATGGTGGGCGGTCAGCGCCCGTCCCGACTCGCTCAGCAGGTCGGGCTCGGGCTGGGAGGCGCGACGACACTCGGCGGCCACTGTCTCGACCACCGCGCGGGCATAGCCGGCAAAGCCGTAGTTGACCGAGCAGTAGTTGCGGGTGCGGGTGCCCTCGTAGTCGACCCCCAGCCCGCCGCCGACATCGAGACAGCCGACCGGCGCGCCCAATCGACGCAGCTCGACATAGAAGCGCGTCAGCTCGGCGACGCCGGCGCGGATGTCCTGGACGCTGGGGATCTGCGAGCCGAGATGGGCATGCAGCAGCCGCAGCCAGTCGAGCCGACCGGCCTCGCGCAACGCCTCGACCAGCGCCAGCACCTGATTGGCCGAGAGCCCGAACTTGGCCTTCTCGCCACCGCTGCTCTGCCAGTTGCCGGCGGCCGCCGCGGCCAACCGCACCCGCACCCCGAGCAGCGGTTCGACGCCGAGGCGCTCGGCCTCGTCGAGGATCAGCGCCAGCTCCGAGGGCTTCTCGATCACCAGGTGCACGCGCAGCCCGAGCCGCTGCCCGATCAACGCCAGACGGATGTACTCGCGATCCTTGTAGCCGTTGCAGACCACCAGCCCGCCGGGGGGCGAGAGCGCCAGCACCGCCATCAGCTCGGGCTTGCTGCCGGCCTCAAGCCCTGCCTGGCCGGAGCGCAGGATCTCGCGCACCACCCCGGCCTGCTGATTGACCTTGATCGGATAGACCGGCTGGTAGCCGCCCCGGTAACCGCAGGCGGCACCGGCCGCGGCGAAGGCCGCGGCGAGCGCGGCGACACGATGGCGGAGGATATCGGTGAAGCGCACCAGCACCGGCAGCGACAGCCCCTCGGCGTCGAGCTGCGCGGCGAGCGCGGCGAGATCGATCTCGACCGCGCCCTCGGGATCGGGACGGGCACACAGGTGCCCCGCCCCGTTGATGGTGAAATAGCCCTCGCCCCAACGGTCGATGGCATAGATCTCGTTGCAGCGTCGGGCCGCTTGATCCACCGCGCCTGTCTCCTCGCTCCAGAATGATGATGGCCGACCGCCGGGCCGGAGCCCGGCGGTCGCGGCCCCGATCAGGGCCAGATGCCGCGCTGCAGGGTCGCCCTGGCGAGTCGATCGAGCGCCTCGACCAGGGCGGCGGTGCGCAGATCGCCGCACAGCCCCTGCTCGGCGCAATCCTGGGGGAAGCCGCGCCAGCGCGCAACCACCCGGTCGGTGGCATCGAACATGCGGGTACGCAGCCGGTTGTTGACCTCCTCGAGCGACCAGCTGTGATGCTCGATGTTCTGCACCCACTCGTAATAGCTCACGGTCACGCCACCGGCGTTGGCGAGGATGTCGGGCAGCACCACGATGCCGCGCGCGGCGAGCACGTCATCGGCCTCCGGGGTGATCGGGCGATTGGCGCCCTCGACCACCAGCCGCGCCGCCACTCGCTCGGCGTTGCCGCTGTGGATCTGACCGCCGAGCGCCGCCGGCACCAGGATGTCGCACTCGAGCGCGAGCAGATCGTCGTTGGTGATGGTGCGACTACCGGGCAGACCGACCACGGTGCCGTGGGTATCCTTGTGGGTGTCGAGCAGATCGAGGTCGAGCGCGGCACCGTTCTCGGCGAGGATCGCGCCGCCGGAGTCGCTCACCGCGCAGACCTGCGCGCCCATCTCCTGGAACAACCGTGCGGCGATGCGACCGACGTTACCGAAGCCCTGGATCACCACCCGCGCGCCCTGCAGGCTGTCGAGCCCGGGCACACCGCCGAGCGCGATCAGCCGCTCGGCGGTGTAGACGCAGCCGCGGCTGGTCGCCTCGGTGCGACCGGCCGAGCCGCCGAGCTCACGCGGCTTGCCGGTGACCACCGGCAGGTTGTTCTCGCCGGGGTGGAGCTGGTCGTAGGTGTCGTAGATCCAGGCCATGGTCTGGGCGTCGGTATAGACGTCCGGGGCCGGGACATCGGTATAGGGGCCGATGTTGTCGCCGAGCTCGGAGATGAAGCGTCGGGTGATGCGTCGGAGTTCACCCTCGCTGAGTTCCTTGGGATCGCAGGCCACACCGCCCTTGGCACCACCGAAGGGCAGGTGCAGCAGCGCGCACTTCCAGCTCATCAGCGCCGCGAGCACCTTCACCTCGCCCGGACTCACCGCCGGGTGATAGCGGATGCCCCCCTTGCCGGGGCCGAACATGCGGCTGTGCAGCACCCGGTAGCCCTCGAAGTGGCGGATGTGTCCGTCGTCCATCTCCACCGGGACGCTGACGTTGATGGTGCGCCGCGGCAGGCGCAGATAGTCCACCAGCCCCGGCGGCACCTCACTGAGGTGGGTGCGGGCACGATGAAACTGCTCGGTGAGGATGCGCTCGGGATCGAGTTCATCGGCGAGCGGGGTGGACTGCGAGGATTGGGTGTCGGTCATGACGGCTCCAGCGATAACCGCCGAGCCCTACCACAGGGGCGTGCTCGGCACGGGGACAGGACCGCCCCGGACACCCGACCAGCCCCCCGAGGGGGCTGGTCGACGGTGGCCGTGGGGTCGGCCACCGACAAGGTTCCTCGGAAATATCCCCGCTTGCAACACGGAAAACGGCCAGGCCGCTCAGTCGCGCGGCGTGATCGTCTGCAGTCGCCAGATGTCGTGATTGTAATCGCCGATGGTGCGATCGGAAGAAAAGCGGCCACTGTGTGCACTGTTGAGGATACTCATCCGCCACCACCGCTCGGGATCGCGATAGGCCGCCGCGGCCTGCTCCTGGGTGTCGACATAGCTGCGGAAGTCAGCCGCGGTCATCCAGGGGTCGTGCGGGTTGCGGATCGACAGGGTGATGGCGTCGAAGATCCCCGGTTCGAAGCGGTTGAAGTAACCCGATTCGATCAGCGCCATCACCTCGCGCAGCGCCGGATCGGCGGCGATGATGCCGTTGGGATCGTAATGGGCGCGGGCCGCGACGACCTCCTCGGCGGTGAGTCCGAAGAGGAAGAAGTTGTCGGCACCGACCTGCTCGCGGATCTCGATGTTGGCGCCATCGAGGGTGCCGATGGTCACCGCGCCGTTCATCATGAACTTCATGTTGCCGGTGCCCGAGGCCTCCTTGCCCGCCGTCGAGATCTGCTCGGAGAGATCGGTGCCCGGGGCGATCACCTCCATCAGCGAGACCCGGTAGTCGGGCACGAAGGCCACCCGCAACAGGCCGGCGGTATCGGGATCGGCGTTGACCACGGCGGCGACGTTGTTGATGAACTTGATGATCTGCTTGGCCATCACGTAGCCGGGCGCGGCCTTGCCGCCGAGCAGCACGCAGCGCGGGGTCCAGTCCTGGGTGTCGCCCTGCTTGATGCGGTTGTAGAGATGGACGACGTGCAGCACGTTGAGCAACTGGCGCTTGTACTCGTGGATGCGCTTGACCTGGACGTCGAACATCGCCTCGAGCGGGAAGTCGACGTGACAGATCTGCGCCACCACCTCGGCCAGACGACGCTTGTTCTCCTGCTTGATCTCGCGCCAGCGCGCGCGGAAGGCGGCATCCTCGGCCAGCGGTGCGAGCCCCTCGAGACGCTCCAGATCGCACATCCAGTCACCGCCGAGCTCGGCGTCGAGCAACCGTGCCAGCCCCGGGTTGCACATCGCCAGCCAGCGGCGCGGCGTGACGCCGTTGGTCTTGTTGTTGAACTTGTCCGGCCAGAGCTCGTAGAAGTCGTGGAACAGCCCCTGTCTGAGCAGTTCGGAGTGCAGCGCCGCCACCCCGTTGACCGAGAAGCTGCCGACGATCGCCAGATAGGCCATGCGCACCTGCGGCTCGTGCCCCTCCTCGATCAGCGACATCCGCCGCAGCCGCTCGTTGTCGCCCGGCCAGTGCCGCTCGACCTCCATCAGGAAACGGGCGTTGATCTCGTAGATGATCTCGAGGATGCGCGGCAGCAGCTGCTCGAACAGTCGTACCGGCCAGCGCTCCAGCGCCTCCGGTAGCAGGGTGTGGTTGGTGTAGGCCATGGTCTCGCGGGTGATGCCCCAGGCGGTGTCCCAGGAGAGCTGGTGCTCGTCGACCAGCTGGCGCATCAGCTCGGCGACCGAGACCGCCGGATGGGTGTCGTTGAGCTGGAAGCAATTGAACTCGGCAAAGCGCGAGAAGTCCTCGCCGTGCAGCCGCACCCAGTCGCGCAACACGTCCTTGATGCTGGCGCTGGCGAGGAAGAACTGCTGGCGCAGGCGCAGTTCCTTGCCGTTCTCGCTGGCATCGTTGGGATAGAGCACCATGGTGATGTGCTCGGCCTGGTTCTTCTGCGCCACCGCCTCGGTGTAGCTGCCGGCGTTGAACTCGTCGAGATTGAAGTCGTCGGTGGCCGCCGCCTTCCACAGCCGCAGGGTGTTGACCGTATCGTTGCGATAACCGGGCACCGGGAGGTCATAGGGCACGGCGAGCACGTCGCAGGTATCGACCCAGCGCACCGCCTCGCGACCTTGATGATCGAGATAGCGCTCGGTGCGCCCGCCGAACTGTACCCGCTGGGTGAACTCGGGGCGCTCCAGCTCCCAGGGGTTGCCGTCGCGCAGCCAGTGATCGGGCTCCTCGACCTGGGCGCCGTGCTCGATCACCTGACGGAACATGCCGTATTCGTAGCGCAGCCCGTAGCCGCGCACCGGCAGCTGCAGAGTGGCGCAGGAGTCGAGGAAGCAGGCCGCCAACCGCCCCAGACCACCGTTGCCGAGCCCGGGGTCGGGCTCGTTCTCGGCCAGCTCCTCGAGCTGGACGCCGAGATCGTGCAGTCCCTTGGTGAGCGCATCCTCGAGCCCGAGGTTGAGCATGGCGTTGGACAGCGCCCGCCCCATCAGGAACTCCAGCGAGAGATAGTAGACGCGGCGGCACTTGTCGCCGTCATAGGCCTGGCGGGTACGCTTCCAGCGCTCCATCAGCCGGTCGCGCAAGGTGATGGCGAGCGCCGCGTAGGGGTAGTAGGCCGCCAGCGAGTCACTGTCGCGTCCCAGGGTATAGCCGTAATAGCGTTGGAAGTCCCGGGCGAGCCCTGCGGCATCCATCGGCAGAGAGGGCAGGTCGAAGAGGTGCTCGCTGAGCGGGTTCTGCAAGAGTGTCTTGTAGGGGGACATGGCGCACATGGGTCCTCAGTCGTGTTTGAAGATCGGCCGTCGGGCAGACCGCGACGCGGCGGCTACCGAACACGACCCGGATCGCGATCGGATCCTCTGAGCAATAGCGTCAGCAAGGCGCGGGCCAGAATGCACGGTCCCACACGCGACTCACCGCAGATCATCATAGCCGCCGGTCGGGTCTGGTTGATGAAGTCGCGACCCGCAGCGCGGCGACCGGCACTCAGTAATACAGTGTGACCAGCCGCCAGCCCGGGCGCTGCAGGCGCAGTCGGAGGTACACCGTCTCGGCGCCGGCGGACACGAGACGCGCGCCGAACTCACGGGGCGCGACGAACCAGGCCCCGGCGAGCTGATCGGTCAGCGCCTCGCCCGGCGGTGTCGCGGCCTGCAACCGCTCGCACACCCAGTCGCGGGTCACCAGCTCGTCGAGCGCGCCGGGACCGTTGCGCCGAATCCCCGCCTCCAGCCACTGGATGAAGGCGTCGGAGAGCTCGCCGATCACGCTCTCGTGCTCCTTGTTGAGCCGGTGGGCGATCTCGGCGCGGATCGCCGGCAGATCGACCAATCCGTCGAGTGCCGAGCAATCGCCTTCGGCCAGGGCGCGATCGATCCGCCACAGGGTCGCATAGGGCCAGACGCAATAGAGCGACAGCAAGGCCAGCAGCGCCAGCAGCAGCGGTCTCAGGGCCGCCCCCAGGCGGCGCCAGCGGGCGGCCGACCAGTGGGCGCGAAAACGGAAGGGATCGGGAAACAGCGGCATCATCGCGCGAGTCCGGCGCTCAACAGGTCTCCTGGAACTGCTCGAGTGCCTCGCAGACATCGAGCCACTCACTCTCGGTCGCCACCAGCTCGGCCTCGAGCCGGCGGTGTTCCTCCATCAGCTCGAGCAACCGCGGCTTGGCCGACTCCTCGTAGAGCGCGGGGTCGGCGAGCGTCTGGTCGAGCGTCTCGCGCCGCGTCGCCAGCTGCTCGAGCGCGGCCTCGAGACGCCGCTCGCGCTGGCGCAGCGGCGCCATCGCCTTGCGCTGCTCGGCGGCCTGACGGCGCTGCTCGCGCCGCTCGTTGCCGGCACGCGCCTGGGCCGACTCATCGGCGCCGGTGCCAGCGGCCACCCGTCCGGCGAGCCAGGCGGGATAGTCGTCGAGATCGCCGGCGAAGGGCGCAACCTGGCCGTCGTCGACCAGCAGCAGGGTATCGGTGGTCACCCGCAGCAGGTGACGATCGTGCGAGACCACCACCAGCGCGCCCTCGAAGCCCTGCAGCGCCTCGCTCAGGGCGTGGCGCATCTCCAGGTCGAGATGGTTGGTCGGCTCGTCGAGCAGCAACAGATTGGGACGCTGGTAGATGATCAGCGCCAGCGCCAGGCGCGCCTTCTCGCCGCCGGAGAAGGGCGCCACCGGATCGAGCGCGCGATCGCCCGAAAAACCGAAGCCGCCGAGAAAATCGCGCAACTGCTGCTCGGTGGCCTCGGGGTCGAGTCGGCGCAGGTGCGCGAGCGGGCTGTCCTCGGCCTGCAGCGCCTCGAGCTGGTGCTGGGCGAAATAGCCGACACGCAGCTCCTGGGCGCACTCGCAACGCCCGGCGAGCGGCGCCAGCTCGCCGGCGAGCACCTTGATCAGGGTCGACTTGCCGGCGCCGTTGCGCCCGAGCAGGCCGATGCGGTCGCCCGGCTCGAACCCCAGCCCGACCCCGTCGAGGATCACCCGATCGGCATAACCCGCGCGCAGCGCATCGAGCCGCAACAGCGGGCGCGGCAGGTGTTCCGGGACGGCGAAGGCGAAGCGGAAGGGCGAGTCGACATGGGCCGGGGCGATCAGCTCCATGCGCTCGAGCGCCTTCAGCCGACTCTGCGCCTGACGTGCCTTGGTGGCCTTGGCGCGGAAGCGATCGACGAAGCCGCGCATGTGCGCGATCTCGCGCTGCTGGCGCTCGTGGGCGGCCTGCTGCTGGGCGAGACGCTCGGCGCGCTGACGCTCGTAGGCCGAGTAGTTGCCGGTATAGAGGGTCAGGCGGCGCTGTTCGAGGGCGAGCACCTGACCGACCACCGCATCGAGGAAATCGCGATCGTGCGAGATCAGCACCAGGGTGCCGGGATAGGCCCGCAGCCAGCCCTCCAGCCAGATCACCGCATCGAGGTCGAGATGGTTGGTCGGCTCGTCGAGCAGCAGCAGGTCGGAGCGACACATCAGGGTGCGCGCCAACGCCAGGCGCATGCGCCAGCCGCCGGAGTAGCTGTTGACCGGGCGGCGCTCGTCGCCGGGGGCGAAGCCCAGACCGTGGAGCAACCGCGCCGCGCGGCTCTCGGCGCCATAGCCGTCGATCGCCTCCAGCCGCCCCAGCCACTCGGCGTGGCGCAGCCCGTCGCCGTCGGCCTCGGCGCGGGCCAGCTCGCGCTCGATCTCGCGCAGCTCGCGGTCGCCGTCGAGGACGAATTCGATCGCCGCGCGCTCGGTGTCCGGGGTGTGCTGGGCGACATGGGCGATCACCCAGTCGGGCGGCAGCGAGACGGCGCCGGCGTCGGCGCCGAGTTCGCCGAGCAACAGCGCGAACAGGCTCGACTTGCCACAGCCGTTGGCGCCGACCAGCCCCACCCGCTGACCGGGATAGACGGTGACGTCGGCGCCCTCCAGCAACAGGTTGGGGCCACGGCGCAGGCTGAGCTCTTGAAGTTGCAGCATGATGATCCGGTATCGGTTGCGAACACTGTGGTGCGCGGGCGAGAGACCCGCGCGATGCGTCTTCAGGGCCGCTCGGCGGCGCGATCGAGACGGCGATAGCCGATCGCCTCGCCGAGATGGGCCGGGGCGATCCGCGTCGCGCCCTCCAGGTCGGCGATGGTGCGCGCCACCTTGAGCACCCGGTGATAGGCGCGCGCCGAGAGCCCCAGCCTGGCCATCGCCTGCTCCATCATCCGTACCCCCGCGGCCTCGAGCGCGCAGTCGCGCTCGAGGCCAGCGGTGTCGAGCGCGGCGTTGGCGCACCCGGCGCGGTGCTGCTGGCGCTCACGCGCCGCGCACACCCGCGCGCGCACCGTCGCCGAGTCCTCGGCCTGCGGGGCCGAGGGCGCGAGCAACGCGCCGAGTTCGACCCGCGGCACCTCGAGCTGCAGGTCGATGCGATCGATCAGCGGTCCCGAGATCCGCGCGCGATAGCGCGCGACCTGCTCGCGACTGCAGTGACAGCGCCCGCCCGGGTCGCCGAGATAACCGCAGGGGCAGGGGTTCATCGCCGCCACCAGCTGGAAACGCGCCGGGAAGCGCGCCTGACGCGCCGCCCGCGAGATGTCGATATGACCCGACTCCAGCGGCTCGCGCAGCACCTCCAGCACCCGCCGGTCGAACTCCGGCAGCTCGTCGAGGAACAGCACCCCGTGGTGCGCCAGCGAGATCTCGCCCGGACGCGGATTGCCCCCGCCGCCGACCAGGGCCACCGCCGAGGCGGTGTGGTGGGGGGCGCGGAACGGTCGCTCGCGCCAGCGTGCCGGATCGAACGGCGTACTGGCACTCACCGAGCGGATCGCCGCGCTCTCCAGCGCCTCGTCCTCGCTCAACGGCGGCAACAGCCCCGGCAGCCGGCTCGCCAGCATCGACTTGCCGCTGCCCGGCGGGCCGATCAGCAGCAGGCTGTGGCCGCCGGCGGCGGCGACCTCGAGCGCCCGCTTGGCCTGCGCCTGACCGCGCACCTCGCGGAGGTCGGCGACAGTCGGCGCGGTGACGACCTCGCTCCCCTGCGGGTGCGGCCTCAGCGCACGCACCCCGGCGAGGTGCTCACAGACCTCGCCGAGATGCTCGGCCGGCAGCAGCTCGAGCCCGCCGACCAGCGCCGCCTCCTCGGCATTGGCGCGCGGCAGGATCAGGGTGCGCCCGGCCGCGCGCGCAGCCAGCGCCGCGGGGATCACCCCGCTGACCGGACGCAGCGCGCCGGAGAGCGCCAGCTCGCCGAGACACTCGCAGTCATCGAGTTCGGCGGCACCGAGCTGTCCCGAGGCGCCGAGGATGCCGAGCGCGATCGGCAGGTCGAAGCGCCCGCCCTCCTTGGGCAGGTCGGCGGGGGCGAGGTTGATGGTCAGACGACCGTCGGGAAAGCGGAAGCGGGCATTGAGCAGCGCCCCGCGCACCCGCTCCTTGCTCTCACGCACCGCCGCCTCGGGGAGCCCCACCAACGACAGCGCCGGCAGCCCGGAGGAGAGATGGACCTCGACGGCCACCGCCGGGGCCGAGATGCCCACGCAGGCGCGGCTGTGCAGGGTGCAGAGCGCCAACGCCGGGTCGCGACCGGGGTCAGTCGGCGTTCGACTGACGCGCGCCGAGCGCCTGCTCGAGCGCCGCGACCTGGGCCTCGAGCGCCACGACCTTCTCGCGGGTGCGGGCGAGCACCGCCGACTGCACGTCGAACTCCTCGCGGGTCACCAGATCGAGCCGCGAGAGGCCGGACTCGAGCGAGGCCTTGACGTTGCGATTGATGTCTTCCTGCAACACCTGCAGCCCCTTGGGCATGTTCGCGGCGAACCGCTGGACCAGATCGTCGAGTTGCTTGGGATCTAACATGATCGATTCCTTCGGCGCGAACCCACCGGCCCGCGCGCTGTGGATGAGGTTGGACGAGGCCGTCGCCCGCTTCCGCGGGACGGCGACAAGAACCGCGCTGAGGCGCCCTTGGGCCCACATTATAGGTGTGTCGCACGGTGCCGTCTGCGCCGATCGACGGTGCTGTGCCGCCTTCTTTTGGTGCGCTAATCTGACCGCCGACACCCTACCGGCACCAATCCGGTGCACTCTTCTGTTGCCACTTTGGCACATGATGCCGAAAAGCGTCTCCAACACGCCCCAAACGGCAACTGGCACGCGATGTGCTGATGTCCACTGAACGTTTTCGCGTCCCGGCTCAACCCACACAGCCGACTGCGGCGCACATGGACGACAACCGCCACGACCCAACGCAAGCAAACAGAGGTATCAGTCAATGCAGCAAGCACGCATCGGCGCCATCCTGACCGCCACCGCACTGAGCGCGGCATTCATGCCCTGGCAGGGCGCGAGCGCCGAGGGCCCGCACTCGGTGAGCGCCAACATCGGCGTGGTCAGCAACTACATCTGGCGCGGCCAGAGCCAGACCGATGATCAGGCCGCCGTCCAGGGCGGACTCGACTACGCCCACGAGAGCGGCTTCTACGCCGGCACCTGGGCCTCCAACGTCGACTTCGGCGACAACACCAGCTACGAGCTCGACGCCTATCTCGGCTTCGCCGGCAACATCACCGACGAGCTCGGCTACGACCTCGGCGCCATCTACTACGCCTATCCCGACGGTCGCGACAGCGACTTCGCCGAACTCGCCGCCAGCCTCAGCTACCGCTGGCTCACCGCCGGCATCGCCTACACCGTCTACGGCCAGGCCGACGGCGCCCCGGGGGTCAACAACGACGAGGCGCTCTACATCCAGGGCGATCTCTACTACCACGCCAGCCTCGACTTCACCCTGCCCTTCGACCTCGGTCTGACCGTCTACGGCGGCTACACCGATTTCGAGTACAACGACGGCGGCAACGACTACGCCCACTGGGGCGCCTCGATCAGCCGCGAGGCCGGCGACTTCGGCACCTTCAGCCTGAACTACGACCAGGTCGGTCGCGACACCTACGACGACGACCCCAAGGTCTGGGTGGGCTGGAACAAGGAGTTCTGAGCGACATCACGCGCGCCCGCCCCCAACCCCGGACCGGAGCAGGGATTCCGGTCCTCACAGGAGTTCATTCGCGATGAAACTTGTTGCAGCCGTCATCAAACCCTTCAAGCTCGACGACGTGCGCGAGGCGCTCGGCGACATCGGGGTCTCCGGCATCACCGTGATCGAGGTCAAGGGCTTCGGTCGTCAGAAGGGCCACACCGAGCTCTACCGCGGCGCCGAATACGTGGTCGACTTCCTCCCCAAGATCAAGCTCGAGATCGCCGTCGACGACGGCATGGTCGACAAGGTGGTCGAGGCGATCAGCACCGCCGCCCGCACCGGCAAGATCGGCGACGGCAAGATCTTCGTGTTCAACCTCGACCAGGTCACCCGTATCCGTACCGGCGAGACCGGTCCGGACGCGCTTTGAGCCAGGCAGTGCTAGGAGATGTAACGGTGAATCCGATGCGACATTCGACGACCCTGCGCGCGCCCCTGCTGGTCGCGCTGCTGCTCTCGCCCCTGCTCGTCTGGGGCCAGGACGACGCCGCGCTGAGCGCCGGCGACACCGCCTGGATGCTGACCGCCACCGCGCTGGTGCTGTTCATGACCCTGCCCGGCCTGTCGCTGTTCTACGCCGGTCTGGTGCGCGCCAAGAACGTGCTCTCGGTGCTGATGCAGTGCTTCGCCATCGCCTGTCTGATGAGCCTCTTGTGGGCGGTCTACGGCTACAGCCTGGCGTTCACCGACGGCGGTGCCAACAACGCCTGGATCGGCGGCTTCGAGCGGCTGTTTCTCGCCGGTCTGCAGGTCGACACCCTCTCCGGGAGCATCCCCGAGTCGCTGTTCATGACCTTCCAGATGACCTTCGCCATCATCACCCCGGCGCTGATGGTCGGCGCCTTCGCCGAACGGATGAAGTTCTCGGCGATGCTGATCTTCATGGCGCTGTGGCTGACCCTGGTCTACATCCCCATCGCCCACTGGGTGTGGGGCGGCGGCTGGATCGGCGAGATGGGCGCGCTCGACTTCGCCGGCGGCACCGTGGTGCACATCAATGCCGGTATCGCCGCGCTGGTCGCCGCCATCGTGCTCGGCAAGCGCAAGGGCTACCCGACCACGGCGATGCCGCCGCACAATCTCGGGCTGACGGTGATGGGCGCGGCGATGCTGTGGGTCGGCTGGTTCGGCTTCAACGCCGGCTCCGAACTCGCCGCCGACTCCACCGCGGCGATGGCGCTCACCGTCACCCAGCTGGCCACCGCCACCGCGGCGCTGACCTGGATGTTCGCCGAGTGGATCAGTCACGGCAAACCCTCGGTGCTCGGCATCGCCACCGGCGCGGTCGCCGGTCTGGTGGCCATCACCCCGGCCTCGGGCACCGCCGGCCCGATGGGCGCGATCGTCATCGGCTTCGCCGGCGCGATCTTCGCCTTCATCGCCTCGACCAAGGTCAAGCACTGGCTCGGCTATGACGACTCGCTCGACGTCTGGGGCGTGCACGGCGTCGCCGGTATCGTCGGCGCCCTGCTCACCGGCGTGTTCGCCGCCCCGGCGCTCGGCGGCGCGGGCCTGGCCGACGGCGTCGACGGCATCGGCGCCCAGGTGTGGATCCAGTTCGTCTCGGTGATCGCCACCCTGGTCTACGGCGGCATCGTCAGCCTGCTGCTGCTGCTCGGACTCAAGGCCACCATCGGGCTGCGCGTCGACGAGGAGCAGGAGACCGAGGGGCTCGACCTCTCGCTGCACGACGAGCGCGGCTATATCCTCTGACCCCGCCACCACGGCGAGCGGCTCCGGCCGCTCGCCCCGCTCCCCGCGCGGCGCCCGAGCGCCGCGCCCAGTCCGATTCGGAGGTCCCACCCGTGGAATCCACCACGCAGCTCGTCTATGCCCTGGACACCTTCTACTTCCTCGTCACCGGCGCCCTGGTGATGTGGATGGCCGCCGGCTTCGCCATGCTCGAGGCCGGGCTGGTCCGCGCCAAGAACACCGCCGAGATCCTCACCAAGAACATCGCCCTGTTCGCCATCGCCAGCACCACCTACATGCTGATCGGCTACGACCTCATGTACCCGACGGCGGGCAACGGCTTCGTCCCCGGTCTCGACTGGGGCTTTCTCTTCGGCGGTGACCACGACGCCGCGACCATCACCGCCGAGGGCCTCAACCACGCCCGCATGTCCGACTTCTTCTTCCAGGTGGTGTTCGTCGCCACCGCCATGTCGATCGTCTCGGGCGCGGTGGCCGAGCGCATGAAGCTGTGGTCCTTCCTGCTCTTTGCCACCGTGATGACCGCCGTGATCTATCCCATCCAGGGCTACTGGAAGTGGGGCGGCGGCTGGCTCGAGGCGGTCGGCTTCAACGACTTCGCCGGCTCCGGCCTAGTGCACCTGTGCGGCGCCGCGGCCGCGCTCGCCGGGGTGCTGCTGCTCGGCGCGCGCCGCGGCAAGTACGGCAAGGACGGCTCGATCAACGCCATCCCCGGCGCCAACCTGCCGCTGGCCACCCTCGGCACCTTCGTGCTCTGGCTCGGCTGGTTCGGCTTCAACGGCGGCTCCCAACTCGCCCTCACCGGGTTCGACAACACCAACGCGGTGGCGGCGATCTTCGTCAACACCAACATGGCCGCCGCCGGCGGCACCCTGCTCGGTCTGATCACCGCCCGGCTGCTGTTCGGCAAGGCCGATCTCACCATGGCGCTCAACGGCGCGCTGGCCGGGCTGGTGGCGATCACCGCCGAGCCGCTCACCCCCTCGCCGCTGTTCGCCACCCTGATCGGTGGTGTCGGCGGCGTGCTGGTGGTGTTCTCCATCGTCACCCTCGACCGACTGCGCATCGACGACCCGGTCGGCGCCATCTCGGTGCACGGCGTGGTCGGCATGTGGGGGCTGATGGCGGTGCCGATCACCAACCCCGGCGCGAGCTTCGCCGCCCAGGCGATCGGGCTCGGCGCCATCCTCGGCTGGGTGTTCACCACCTCGCTGCTGGTGTGGCTGCTGATCCGTCTGGTGATGGGGCTGCGCGTCAGCGAGGAGGAGGAGTATGCCGGCGTCGACCTCGGCGAGTGCGGTCTCGAGGCCTATCCCGAGTTCACCGCCACGCGTCGCGCCAGCTGACCCTCACCGTCTCTCCCTGTTGTTCCCGCGCTGCTCACTCCTCTGTTGTTGAGCCACTCAGGGCCCCTCACCGGGGCCCTTTTTTTATCACCCGCCCGCGAAACGCACCCGGGTGATCCCGGGCAGCATCCGCCGCACCAGCGGCAGCCGCGCCACCAGCCACGACAGCGGACGCGCCGCCCCGCGCGGGGCGACGAAGTCGAGCGCGCGGATCTCGGCGAGATCCGGCACCCAGCCGCGCAGCGTCGGCGCGACCCGGTGACGGGCGATCCCCCAGGGCATCTCCGGGGTGCGGTAGTGCGGCGTCTTCCACCAGCCGCGCAGGGTGCGCCGCGACAGCCACCCGGGGATGTGATCGAAGGCGAACCAGGCACCGGGCAGACGGGCGGCCATCTCGCGCAACAGCCCGGCCACCGCCTCGGGGTCGAAGTACATCAGCAGGCCCTGGGCGGTGACATAGACGGCTCGACCGGGCGGCACCCGGTCGATCCAGCGGGTGTCGAGCGCGCTCATCGCCAGGTGCAGATGACGCGCGTCCGCGGTGATGAAGCGCTCGCGGATGGCGATCGCCTCGGGCAGATCGACGCTCAGCCACAGCGAGCGCTCCGAGTCGAGACGGAAGCGCTGGGTCTCGAGCCCCTCGCCGAGATTGACGATGATCCCGTCGGGGTGGGCGGCGAGGAAGGCGCGCAGCTCGGCATCGAAGATCGCCGAGCGCACGCCGTGGGAGTAGTCGGCGGGCCCGAAGGCACGCTCGTAGTCGTAGTCGAGGGTGCGATGGATCCGCAGCGCCAGGGGGTCGCGGATCACCCCGTCGGCGCGGGCGGCCTCGCTGGCGCGGTTGTGCAGCGTCCACAGCATGGTCTCGGGGACGCCGGTGAGGTTGGGGACATGTGAGGTCGTCATCGTGGAGGACTCGCTGGAGCGGCGGCAGGACGCGGATCCCGCCGCCGGGAACGGACGAATGGAGACGGGCGTGCGCCCGCGAGGCGACAGCGGCGCGCCGGATCAGACCGACAACGCCTCCTTCAGGTGCCAGTCCTTGGTCGCCTGCTGGGCGTCCCACATCGCGCGATAGCGCCCGTCGGCGGCGAGCAGCTGCTGATGACGTCCCTGCTCGACCAGCTCCCCATCGTCGATCACCAGGATGCGGTCGGCGCCGGCGATGGTGGAGAGCCGGTGGGCGATCACGATCACCGTCTTGTCGCGCACCAGGGCGTCGATGGCACGCTGCACCGCCACCTCGCTCTCGGTGTCGAGCGCGGCGGTGGGCTCGTCGAGGATCACGATCGGCGCATCCTTGAGCAGCGCCCGGGCGATCGAGATGCGCTGACGCTCGCCGCCGGAGAGCCGCCCGCCGATCTCACCGAGCCGGGTGTCCCAGCCCTGCGGCAGCCGCTCGATGAACGACAGGCACTGGGCGGCGCGCGCCGCGGCCTCGACCTCGGCGTCGCTGGCCGTGGGGCGGGCCATGCGGATATTGGCGCGCACCGTGTCGTCGAACAGATAGACGTCCTGGAACACCGCCGAGATCAGTCCGTTGAGGGTCTTCGGCGGGATCGCGCGCACATCCACCCCGCCGATGGTGATGCGTCCGGCCTGGACGTCGGCATGACGCATCAACAGCCGGGTGAGCGTGGTCTTGCCCGAACCGGAGGGACCGACCAGGGCGGTGAGACTGCACGGCGCCAGCTCGGCATCGATGCCGTCGATCACCGGCGTATCGCTCTGGGCATAGCGAAACGAGACGCCCTCGAAGCGGATGTCGTAGCGATCGGGGGTGCGTTGCGGCTCCTGCTGCGCCAGCGGCGCGATCGCCAGCAGCGCCTCGATGCGCGCGAGCGCCGCCTCGATGATGCCGAGCACCGTGGTGAAGTTGATGAAGTTGGCCAGCGGCTCGGCGAAGCGCACCACCATCACCATCACCGCCGCCAACACCGCCAGGTCGAGCGATCCCAGCACCACCCAGGTGGTACCGGCAGCGACCACCAGCAGCAGCCCCAGCTCGACCACGCTGGCGATCAGGATCGCCGGTCTGGCCGCGGCGCGCTCGGCCTGCTCCTGGACCTCGCGCAGCTGCGCGAAGCCCTGCTGCAGCCGCTCGGCCTTCTCGCCCTCGCAGCAGGCCGCGCGCAGTACCGGCAGCCCCTGGGTGTATTCGAGGATATCGGCATAGGTGCGGCTGTGGGCGGCGGCGACACGGCGCTTGTCGCGATCCTGCAACGGCCGGCGCCAGCGATAGAGCGGTACGATCGCCGGGAACACCAGCAGCAGGATCAGCCCCACCCGCCAGTCCAGCCACAGGGTGACCAGCGCCGCCACCAGGGGGGCGACCACCGCCGCGGCGATCATGTTGAACACCGTCAGCGCATAGTTGAGGTTCTCGTCGACGTTGCCGAGCAGCATCGCGCTGAGCTCACCGGTGCGCTTGTCCTGCAACCGCTCGAGCGGCATCCGCCGCAGCTGCTCGCCGAGTTGTACCCGCAGCGCGTGGGTGGCGCGACACATCCGACCGTCGAAGTCGAAGCCCATGGCACGCCAGCGCGCCACGGTGGCGAGCAGCGCCAGCAGGGTCATCGTCGCCAGCCACACGAACACTGCCGACCACTCCGGCTGCGGACGCAGCAGCGCGATGAACAGCGGCAGGATGCAGGCCAGCGCCAACCCCTGCAGGGCCGCGGCGACCACCAGCCCGAGCAGGCTCGCGCGCAGCCCGCGGGCATGCTCGCCGGCGGTGGTGAGCAACCGTCGATAGGTCTCGCGCCAGGGCACCAGGGTGAGGCGCTCGGTCTGGTCCGGGTTCAGGGTCTCGGCGTTCATGCGGGGGTCTCCTCGCTGGCGGTGGGGGCCTGCTCCTCGACGGCGTGCGCGCCCAGCGCCCACTGCTGGGCCTGGGTGTAGCTGCGCCACAGCCGGGCATAGCGACCGTCGTGCTCGAGCAGCTCGTGGTGACGGCCACGCTCGACCAGCCGACCGCGGTCGAGCACCAGGATCTGGTCGGCGTCGCGGATGGTGGAGAGACGATGGGCGACCAGGATCACCGTCTTGCCGCGCATCAGGTGCGAGAGCGCGCGCACCAGCGCCGCCTCGTTCTCCGGGTCGGCGAAGGCGGTGGCCTCATCGAGCACCAGGATCGGCCGGTCCTGGAGGATGGCGCGGGCGATGGTGATGCGCTGGCGCTGCCCGCCGGAGAGGAAGATGCCGCGCTCGCCGACCTGGGTGTCGTAGCCGTGCGGCAGCGCCATGATGAAGTCATGGGCCTGGGCGGCGCGGGCGGCGGCGATCACCGCCGCCATGTCCGTCCCGGGCATGCCGAGGCGGATGTTGTCGGCGATCGAGGTGGCGAACAGGAAGGTGTCCTGGAAGACGAAGGCGACCTGCTGCATCAGCGTCTCGGGACGCATCTCGCGGACATCGACCCCGCCGACGCGGATACGCCCGGCGGTGACGTCCCAGAAGCGCGGGATCAGTCGCGCCACCGTGGTCTTGCCCGCGCCCGAGGGCCCGACCAGGGCGGTGACGGTGCCCGGCTCGACGCGGAAGTCGAGCCCGGCGAGCGCCGCCGACTCGCTGCCCTCGTAGCGGAACTCGACCTCCTCGAAGACCACGCTGGTGTCGCCCGGGAGTGGCTCCTTGCCGCGCTGCGCCACCGCCAGTGCCGGCAACCGCTCGATCTGCTCGATGCGGCCGATGCTGAGCTTGGCCTTGTCGATCAGGTGCAGCAGCGACATCAGCGGCATCAGCGCCTCGGCCATGCCGGTGCCGACCAGCAGCACCGCCAGCCAGGTGGAGAAGGCGAGCGCGTCCTGCCAGATCAGCAGGGCGCCGCACCACAGCAGCACCACCAGGGTCGGCAGCGGGTTGAGCACCGCCAGCCCGAGCCGCGCCGACAGCCCGGCCTCGCGATACCAGCGGGTGACGATCTCCAGATACTGCTCCAACGCGCGATGGTAGCGCCCGAAGGTGGCATGACCGCTGTCGAAGGTCCGCACCACCGGCATCGCCTGGACGAACTCGACCACCGCCGCGCCGACCTGCTCGCGCGCCAGGTGATAGCGCCGGCTGATCTCGGCGCGGTCACGCATCGCCAGGTTCATCGCCACGAAACCGAGCGCCAACACCGCGAGCGCGCCGAGCGCCAGACGCCAGTCGAGCCACAGCAGCGCCACCAGGGTGAGCAGCGGCGCGACATAGGCGCGGGCATAGAGCGGCGTGCTGTCGGCGACGAACACGTGCAGCTCCTTGACGTCGTCCTGCATCACCTTGGCCAGGGCGCCGGCGCCGAGGCGCTGGGCCTCGCCGAGCGAGATCCGCGCCAGGTGCTGACTGAGCCGGGTACGCAGCACCTGCTCGAGCCGGAAGGCCGCCGCGTGCGACTGGGAGAAGGACTGCACCCTGAGCACATAGGCGAGCGCGGTACAGCCGGCGGCGCCGAGCAGCGCCGCCCAGGGCATGGTGCCGGGGTCCTGGATCAGACCGTGCACCAGCCAGGCAAGCAGTCCGAGCGCGGCCAGGGTGGAGAGTGTGGACGCGGCCGACAGCGCCATGGCGACGCCGATCTGGCCACGGACCGGGCGCATCACCGCCCACGGGCTGATATCGGTGGGCGCGGCGCGCGCGGGCTGGTCCGGGTCGGTGTTCATCGATGACCTCCGCAGATGGATGGCTGGACTGGCCGTCCGCGACGCGCATCGCCGGGGACGACCGCTGGGTTCAGAACAGATGGCTCACCCCGAGCCCGAGGACGCGTCCCTGCGCCGGCAGACCGACGGAGATATCGGGCGGGAACCAGTAGGCGTAGTGCTCGTAGTCGGCATCGAGCAGGTTGTCGCCCCAGACATAGAACTCGGTGGCGCCGAACATCAGCCCGAGCCGTAGATCGAGCTTGTGATAGGCATCGAGGTCGATGCGGTTCTGGGGATCGGCCGGGCGCTCGCCGACATAGCGATGGGTGAGCCGGGCATTGAGCAACGGCGCCGCGCCACCGGGGAAGGACTCGAGCGCGTGCTGCCAGGACAGCGACACCAGCCCGCTCCAGCGCGCCACGTCGGGCACCCGGTTGCCGGCGTCGACCCGTCCGCCCTGGACCCCGACGACATCCTCGGTGATGGTCGCGTCGGTATAGCTCAGCCCCGCCGTCAGGCTCAGCCCGGCGCCGATGCGCCAGTTGCCCTCGAGCTCGGCGCCCTGGCTCTCGGTGTCGGCGTTGACCGCCTGGGTGGCCATGGTCAGGTAGTCGAAACCGAGCAGATGGTCATCCGCGACGCGGTTGTAGAAGAGCGCGCCGCTGAGATCGAAGCGCCCGTCGAGCGCATGGTGCTTGAAGCCGATCTCGAGGCTGTCGACGGTGGCCGCGCGATAGGGCTCGCTGTCGGCGATCTGGGTGGCGAAGTCGTTGAAGCCGCCCGACTTGTAGCCGCGCGCGGCGACGGCATAGAGGTTGGTCGACTCGCTGAGCCTGTGCGAGAGCGCCAGGCGACCGGTGTCGTAGCTGTCGCTGAGACGCCGCCGCTCGCTGACCGTCGAGGTCGGACGGTGATAGGTGGCGCCGTAGCGCTTCTCCTCCCAGGTGTGACGCCAGCCGGCGGTGAGCTTCCAGGCGTCGGCGAGCGGATAGGTCAGCTCGCCGTAGATCGCCTCGCCATGGGTATCGAAACGACGCTCGTAGCGCGTCTGCTCCAGGGCGCTCGCCGAGTCCCAGGTCCGCCGCGAGCGCGACAGGTTGAGCCCGGCCACCCAGAACACCTCGGCACCGGGCAGCGAGGACAGTCGCAGATCCTGGTTGAACACCCGCTCATCGCCGTCATCCGTGGCGACGTACTCGATCGGCATGCCGAAGACCTGCTCGCTGACCCGGGTGCCGTAGGCCTTGGCGACCTCGATGTCGGCGCTGGTCAACGAGCTGATCGCGGTGAGTTGGCCCCAGCCGAGTCGCTGTCCGAACTCCAGCGAGTGACGCTCGACCACCTTGCGGTTGTCGTCGACCGCGCCGGGCGAGAGATCGACCACCGGCGGATCGCCATAGGGTCTGAGCAGGATGCTGGAGACATAGCCGTCCTGCTGCTGGCGCTCGGAGATCAACAGCAGCGAGGTCGCCGCGCTCGGCTCCCAGAGCAGGCTCGCGCGCGCGGCGAGACCGCGCCGATAGGTCAGCGGATCGCCGGTGCGCTGGTTCTCGATCCAGTTGTCGGCGCCCTCGTGACGGATCGCCACCCGCGCCATCCACTGCTCGGAGAGCGCGCCGCCGAAGGCCGCTTCCTGGAGCTGCTGGCCGTCCTCGCCACCTTCGATGCGCACATAGCCCTCGGCCTCTTGGGTCGGGCGACGGCTGCGGACGTTGAGCGCGCCGGCCTCGCTGTTGCGACCGAACAGGGTGCCCTGCGGCCCCTTGAGCACCTCGATGCGCTCGACGTCCAGGGTCGCCATCGCGGCATGGCGGCTCGACATCGGCACGCCGTCGAGATTGACCACCACCGAGGTGTCCTCGGCGCTGACCTGGTAGAGCGAGCCGACACCGCGGATACGGATGTTGGCGTCGTTCGCCCCGCCCCAGGAGTTGACATCAACCCCGGGGGTCTGGCGCAACACCTCCTCGAGATCGAGCAGACGCTGCTCCTCGAGCGTGCCGGCGTCGATCACGTCGACGCTGAAGGGGATCTCGGCGAGCGACTCCTCGCTCAGGCGCGAGGTCACCGTCAGGGTGTCGAGCTGCACCGCGTCACTGTCGGCGGCCAGCCCCTGCAGAGGCAGCGAGACACCGAGGATCGCGCCCGCGATCCGTCGGCGCCGGTTCGAGTACCGCATACGAGTCATCTCCATTGGTCGCCGCGAGCAGCCGGCGGGTCGAGGACCCGGCGCATGACGACCTCGGGCGACCGGCGAGGGACATCGGCAGAGAGATTCAGGGGGTCATGAGCACACGGACCTTGCGGTCTAGATCCCATGGCGCGGAACCGAGATCATCCGGATGGATGCGCATCCGGCGGACCTCGGCCCCTGTCCCGTGCCGATCCTGGCGAGGTGAGATGGACGATCAGCGCCTTATTTCGCGTACATGACAATTATTCTCATTAACGCGCGCGCACGCTGCCCCGATCGGGAGCGCAGCCCCCGAATCGGGACGCGACATGGCACACCCCACAGGGCCCTGTATCGAGAGACGACGGACGAGACGGACGCGCGCCGGGCAACCGGCGCATGGCCCGGGCGGACGCCCGGGCGGCGGGAGGATCAGTCGGTCGCGGCGAGGGCGCGACGCAGGAACTCGGGCTGGGCGAGCGCGCCCTGGTGGATCTCGGCGTTGTAGTAGCGGGTCTCGAAGGGCTTGGCGCGCGCGTCCTCGAGGCGGAAGCGATCGAGCGCGACCCCCTTGCCGGCCATGGTCGCGCTCCACCAGCCGGAGGGATAGATCGGCTGCGGGAAGCACAGCGTCTGGGTGGAGTCGAAGCCGCCCTCGCGCAGCGCCTGGTGCATGTCGCGCAGCAACTGGGTGTGATAGAGCGGCGATTCGCTCTGCTGGATGAGGATGCCGCCGGGGGCGAGCACGCGCTCGCAGTCGGCGAAGAAATCGCGGGTGAACAGCCCCTCGGCCGGACCCACCGGATCGGTGCTGTCGACGATGATCAGATCGAGGCTCGCGGGCGCGGCCTCGCGGATCCAGCGCACCCCGTCCTCGAACAGCAGCTGCGCACGCGGATCGGCGTTGGCCTCGGTGAGCTCGGGGAAATAGCGCTCGGCGAGCCGGGTGACGCGCTCGTCGATATCGATCTGCACCGCCGACTCGACGCCGTCGTGACGCAGCACCTCACGCAGGGTACCGCAGTCGCCGCCACCGATGATGCACACCCGCCGCGGCGCGGCATGGGTGAACAGTGCCGGGTGCGACATCATCTCGTGATAGAGGAAGTTGTCCCGGGTCGAGAGCATGGTGCAGCCATCGATCACCATCAGATGGCCGAAGCCCTCGGTGTCGTAGATCTCGATGCGCTGATAGGGGGTCTGCTCCTCGTGCACCCGGGCGCGCATCTTCAACGAGAAGGCGGAACCGTCGGTCGCGACGACCTCGGAGAACCACTGATTGGGATCGAGCATGGACATTCCTCTGCGATATGGGGTCGGGGGTCAGGCCCCCGCGACGGTGGACGTCGACGCGCGGGGCTAGGGCCGGTCGTCGAGGTTGGCCGGACACAACACCTCGCGCATGATGCCGATCAGCTCGAGCAGCTGGGTGTTGCGGATCCGGTAATAGATCCGGTTGGCCTCCTTGCGGGCGACCACGATGTTCTTGTTGCGCAGCTGTTCGAGATGCTGCGAGATGTTGCTCTGCGAGGTGCCGACGCGCTCGACGATCTCGCCGACCGAGAGCTCGCGCCCGCCGAGCGAGCAGAGGATCTTCCAGCGCAACGGATGGGCCATCGCCTTGAGGGCGTTGGCGGTGAGGGTGGCGTCTTCCTCGTCACCGGGGCCCGCGGGCAGAACCGGATCGGTCATCGTGCATCCTCCTCAGGACGGTTCCCGCGCCTGCCCCGGCGCGGGCGCGGCATCGTCCGGATCGACCCGGACATAGCCGCTCATGTTCTTGGCAATACAGATGATATCGCTGATCTCGCCCCGGGTATCCCTCACCGCGGTGCGCGAGAACAGGATCGGCACCCGGCGTCCGTCGCTGGCGATGAACCGCGCCTCGATCTTGCTGAGCGCGCCGGTGCGGATCAGCGCCTCGAGCCAGGTCCCCATGAAGGCCCCGGCCTGCTCGTCGGCCTCCTCCTCGAAGACGTCCCCGATCGCCATCCCGCGCAGCGCCGTCTCCTCGTAACCGAGCATGTGGCGCGCCGCCGGGTTGGTGAACTTGATGGTGCCGTCGGGGGCGAGCACCAGCAGCGCCTCGCCCATGTAGGTGAGGATGTTCTCGAGGTACTGGCGCGCCTCGGCCAGCTCGCGGGTACGCTCGGCGACCTGCTGCTCGAGCTGGCGGTTGAGCCCGCGCTCCTTCTCGATCAGGCGGAAATAGGTGCCGATCTTGTTGATCAGCAGGTCGTCGTCGATCGGCTTGAGCAGATAGTCGACCGCACCGACGGCGAAGCCCCGCTGCTGGAAGGCCTCGGACTTGAAGGCGGCGGTGAGGAAGATGATCGGGATGTCGCGGGTGCGCTTGCGCAGCTTGAGCATCGAGGCGGTCTCGAAGCCGTCCATCTCCGGCATCTGCACGTCGAGGATGATCAGGTCGATGTCGGCGTGCTCGTGGGTGAGATCGAGCGCCTGCTGCCCGGAGCTGGCCTCGAGCACCGCACAGTCGAGATGACGCTCGATCAGGGTGCGCAGGGTGAAGAGGTTGTGCGCGTGATCGTCGACGATCAGCAGCTTGAATCCGGCATGATGGCTCATCATCGCTCTCCTCGCGCCGCGTCGCCCGATCCGGTGGCGGCACGACCGGCCTGGTGTGCATCCCGCGTCGATGGGGCCCGTGCGCCGCGCACCTCGGCGAGCAGGCGATCGAGCCGATCGTCATCGACGGACTTGGCGAGCAGCGCGAGCACACCGGCCTCGCGACAGGGCCCGGGCGGCGACGCCTCGGCCTCGCCCAGCAGCACCACCGCGGGCGCGGCGCCCCGGCACTGCGCGATCAGGCCGTGGATGCTATCACAGCTCTCACCGGGCGCCCCGGTGAGCGCCAGCAGCACCAGCATGCAGCCCTCGCCCTCCTCGTCCAGGGTCTCGCCCGCCTCCTCGAGATCGGCGGCGGTCTGTACCCGCAACCCGCGCCGCCCCAGCGCCGCGGCCAGTCGCACCAGCAGCGGCACCTCGCGCGCGATCACCAGCACCCACTCGTCTCCGTCCTCGGGCGAGGCGGTCTCCGTCACGGCGACCGGGGCGGCGGTGTCTGGCGTGGTGGCGGGGGGGACCGCGGTCGCCGGCGACGCATCGGGCGCCCCACCCGGCGCCGTGAGCGGCAGCAGCAGGGTGAAGCGCGCCCCGGCCCCGGGCGCGCTCTCGACACTGATGCGCCCGCCGAGCAGCGCGGCCAGCTCGCGGCTGATCGACAGCCCCAGCCCGGTGCCGCCATAACGGCGCCGGGTCGAGCCATCGGCCTGCTGGAAAGCCTCGAAGATCAGTCCCTGCTTGTCCTCGGCGATCCCGATCCCGGTGTCGGCGACGCTCAGCGCCAGCGGCAGCTCGGGGTCGTCGCTCGGCGCGCAACCGAGCAGGATATGACCGCGCTCGGTGAACTTGAGCGCGTTGCTGAGGAAGTTCTTGAGGATCTGGCGCAGCTTGTCGCCGTCGCAGTGGATCTGGCGCGGCGCGCGCGGGTCGATCTCCAGGCTCAAGCGCACCGGCTTGTCGGCGAGCTGCGGCTCGATCAGCGCCACCAGCGACTCGAGCAGCGGGGGCAGCTCGACCCTGTCGAGATCGAGATCGACCTGGCCGGCCTCGATCCGCGAGATGTCGAGGATGTTGTCGATCATCGCCCGCAGGTCGCGCCCGGCGGCATGGATCACCTGGGCCTGTCGGCGCTGCGCCGGATCGAGCCCGCCACTCTCGGCGGCGAGCATCTTCGACAGCAGCAGGATCGAGTTGAGCGGGGTGCGCAGCTCGTGACTGACGTTGGCGAGAAACTCCGACTTGTAGCGATTGGAGCGCTCCAGCTCGCGGGTCTGGGCCTGCTCGGCGCGCAGGTGCTCGGCATGGGTCTGGGCCAGCGCGGTGAGCTGGGCGCCGAGCGCGCGGATCTCGCGCGGCCCGCGCCAGTGAAAGCGCAGCGCCCGCCCCTCGCGCAGCACCTGGGTCAGCCCGCGGGTGAGCGACTGGCCGAAGCGCTCGAGCCGTCTGGCGATCAGCCGCGCCACCACCATCACCACCACCACCAGCGCGAGCATGATCGAGAGCACCCGCACCATCAGCGCGTCGCGGAAGGCATCGATCGGCGAGGGGTCGACCGCGCGCCCGACCCACAGCGGCGCACCGTCCTCGGTGAGGAACATCGGCACCCACAGCAACTGGCGCCCGGCGCGATCCTTCCACAGCGCCAGGTTGCCTGCGGTGAAGATGGCCTCCAGCCCGGAGAAGTCGACGAAGGCCTCGCCCGAGGCGCCGCCCGGCTGGCCGGGGCGCAGATAGCTGCCGTCGTGGTTGACCCACAGGGTGTCGCGATAGAACTGCGCCAGCCCGCCGACATCGATCGCCATCACCACCGCCCCGCCCTCGTCACCGAGCCGACTGATCAGGCTCAGGGTCATCAGCTGGCGCTGATCGCGCGCGCCGGCCTCCTGGTCGATACGGATGCGACTGACCAGCACCGCCCCCGGCTGCAACGACAACCCGGTGTCGAGGAAACGCGGCTCGGGCAGCAGCGGTGGGCGCTCGGTGGCACGCCATTCATGATCCTGTCGGTCACGCGCGAGCTGGAAGCGCAGCGCCCCGCTGCCGTCGACGAAGAGGATCTGGATGATGTCGCGCTGGTCGACGAGGATCTGGTTGACCCAGCGGGTATAGCGCTCACGCGCCAGCGCCACCTGCCCGGGCTCGCCCTGGAGCCCGAGGATCAGCTCCGGCTCGGGCAACCGCGCGAGCAACCGGATCATCTCGTGTCGACTGGCCAGGTGCTGGTCGAGATCGCGGAAGTCGGCGCGCAGGTTCTGCAGATAGGCGCGCTGATAGAACAGCGCCGTGCGATCGAGCACCAGCGGCAGATTGATCGCCACCGCCAACATCAGCGGGATGACCCCGAAGGCCAGCAGGAACAGCAGGATATAGAGCCTGAGCTTCATCTCACCGACACCGCCGGACCGCCCGTCGAAACCAATCAAGGGATTGAACCGCAAAGACGCCGAAGAGTCACCAGCGGCCAGCCATCAGCCCCCGGCAAGGGGGCCTCGATGGCTGGCCGCCGCCGTGATCGACCGATACCTCCACTGGCCGCTGGTAGCTGACGACTGGCGACTGGCGACTGGCGACTGGCGGCTGGTAGCTGGTAGCTGGTAGCTGGTAGCTGGTAGCTGGTAGCTGGAGATCGTTTGACAGCCCCCGCGCCCCTTCCTAGGATCGGGCGTTCATCCATCTTGCCGACCCCAGATCATGCCCCGACTCTCCGCCCTGCAGTGGCTGCTGCTCGTCGTCTTCCTCGTCTTCTACGGCTTCGCGGTGTTCGCGATCACCCGCGACTACTATCTGCGCAACCCGATCCAGGTCGCCCAGGCCCCGGTGGCGGCGCCGGATCAGGGCGTGCCCGAGCCGGTCACCGGGAACGACCCCGAGCAGCTCCACCAGCGCGCCGACAGCCTGTTCATGTCGCAGCGCTATGGCGAGGCCGCGCGCTACTACCAGCGCATCCTCGAGCTCCGCCCCGACGACCCCGAGGCCTACAACGACCTCGGCCTGTCGCTGTTCTACACCGGCGACACCGCCGGCGCCCTCAAGGCGCTGCGCGCCGGGCTGGAGATCGCCCCCGAGCTGCAGCGGATGTGGCTGACCTACGGCTTCATCAACCTCCAGATCAGCGACACCGCCACCGCCCGCGCCGCGCTCGAGCGTGCCCGCGACATCGCCCCCGACAACGACATCGGCGGCGAGGCGGTCCGTCTGCTCGGGCTGCTCGAGCAGGCCGGCGGCTGAGGCTCAGCGCTCGGCCATCGCCACGGTATAGTGCGCGCCCTGCTTGAGCTTGTCGTAGTTGCCGAAGACCTCACCGAGGTTGCGCTTCATGTACTGGCGCAACCCGTTGATGGTGACCACATAGAGCCGTCCGCCGGGACGCAGCCGGGCACGGGCGTCGTGCAGCAGGAGCGCGAGCAGCTCCTTGCCGACCTTGGCGGGGATGTTGCTCACCACCAGATCGAAACGCGCGGCCGGGTCGATCTGCGCCAGCCCGTTGCTCAGCTGGGCGCGGGCGTTGCCGAGCCCGTTGCGCGCGGCGTTGGCGTTGGCGTAGTCGACGGCGACGAAGTCCTTGTCGACCATCAGCGTCTGGCCCTGGGGTGCGCGCGCGGCCAGCGACAGGCCGAGCGGGCCGTAGCCGCAACCGATGTCGAGACAATCGGCGTCGGGCGCGACCTCGACGTACTGCAGCAGCAGCCGGGTGCCCTCATCGATCTCGCGCGGCGAGAACAGTCCCCAGGTGGTATGAAAGGTGAGCGGGACACCGCCGGGCTCGGCGGTAAAGACGATGTCGCGGCGCAGGCCGGCGAGCTGTTCGGGAGTGAGCATGGTGCGTGGGTCGTGAGCTGAACGGATGCGACCGGTCACCGCGCGGGGCGCGGCGCCGTCCCGGCGGGGATCGCCGGTGGTCGGCGCATTGTCCGATCCCGGCGCACGTTTGACCAGCAGACAGACGAGCGTGGACGGAGGCTGAGCATGCAGGAACCAGGCGGCAGACTCGGGATCCGGCTGCGGATCGCCCCCGAGACGCGATGCTGCGAGATCCACTCGACCCGGCCGGTGACCGCCAGCCAGGTGTTCATCGGGCGCACGCCGGCGGAGACGGCGCGGGTCCTGCCGCGTCTCTACAGCATCTGCGGCCAGGCCCAGGCGTGTGCCTGCGCCACCGCGCTCGAACACGCCCAGGGACAGGCCGCGCCCACCGCGGTCCGCGCTGATCGCGCCGCGGCGGTGGCGAGCGAGACCCGGCGCGAACACCTCTGGCGCATCCTCATCGACTGGCCGGCGGCGCTCGACGAGCCGGCCGATCACCTGACGCTCGCCCGGGTCCACGGTCTGACCCGCACGCTGCTCGCCGCGCTCGACCCGGAGGCGGACCTCTTCATCCCCCGCGCCCGCCCCGCAACGACCGACCAGCGGGTGCTCGCCGAGACCCGCGACGCCCTCGACACCCTGCTCGAGGAGCGCGTCTTCGGTATGTCCCCGGCGCACTGGCACGCCCGCATCGACACCCCGGAGCGGCTCGCCGACTGGGCGGCGAGCGGCGTCAGTCAGGCGGCGCGACTGCTCCAGCGGGTGATCGTCGACGACCTCGCCGGGCTCGGCGCCACCACCATCGCACCGCTGCCGGCGCTCGACGAGCGGGCGCTCGCCGACCTGCTGCCCCGGCTCGCCGACCCCGGGTTTATCGCCGCCCCGACCTGGGACGGTGCGCCGCGCGAGACCACGCCCCTCACCCGCCAGCACCATCACCCGCTGATCGGCGCGCTCGGCGCCGGGCTGCTGGCGCGGCTCGCCGCGCAGCTCGTCGAGGTCGCCGCCCCACCGCTGATCGAGCCGCCACCGACCACCGCGCTCGACGGCGGTCTCGGCGTCGGTCGCGCCGCCGCCGCGCGCGGCGAGCTGATCCATCTGGTCCGGCTCGACGCGCGAGGCCACATCGCCGACTATCGCATCCTCGCCCCCACCGAGTGGAACTTCCACCCGCGCGGGGCGCTCGCGCTGGCGCTCGAGGCGCTCGAACCGGTCCCCGAGACCGAACTGCGCCGGCGCGCCGGGCTGCTGATCGCCGCCCTCGACCCCTGTGTCGCCTTCGACCTGACCCTCACCGGCCCCAGCGAGGTCCCGCCATGTGCCTAGCCATCCCCGCCCGGATCACCGCCATCGACCACGCCAGCGACACCGCCGAGGTCGCACTCGACGGGGTCGCGCGCAGCGTCTCGCTCGCCCTGCTCGACAACGCCGAGGTCGGCGACTACGTGCTGATCCACGTCGGCTACGCGCTCAACCGCATCGACCCCGAGGAGGCCGAACGCACCCTGGAGACGATGCGCGAGGCCGGGCTGCTCGCCCCGGGGGATGCGCCATGAGATATGTCGACGAGTTCCGCGACCACGCCCTCGCCAAGCGGCTCGCCGCGACCATCGCCGCCGAGGTCGACCCCGGGCGCGACTACCGGCTGATGGAGTTCTGCGGCGGTCACACCCACGCCATCTTCCGCTACGGGGTGCAGCAGCTGATGCCGCCGCGGCTGCGCTTCGTCCACGGCCCCGGCTGTCCGGTGTGCGTGCTGCCGATGGCGCGGATCGATCAGGCGATCGCGCTGACCGAACGCCACGGGGTGACGCTGTGCACCTACGGCGACCTGATGCGGGTTCCAGGCGGCGACCGTCGCACCCTGTTCCAGGCCCGTGCCGAGGGCGCCGACGTGCGCATGGTCTACTCCACCCAGGATGCGCTGCGCATCGCCCGCGAGCAGCCGGGGCGCGAGGTGGTGTTCTTCGCCATCGGCTTCGAGACCACCACCCCGCCGACCGCGGTGGCGTTGGAGCAGGCGCGCGCCGAGGGACTCGCCAACTTCTCGGTGTTCTGCAACCACGTGCTCACCCCGCCGGCGCTCGCCGCCATCCTCGCCGACGGCGCACGCATCGACGCCATCCTCGGGCCCTCGCACGTCAGCACCCTGATCGGCACCGCCCCCTATGCCTTCGTCCCCGAGCAGCACCGGCTGCCGCTGGTGATCGCCGGCTTCGAGCCGCTCGACGTGATGCAGTCGACGCTGATGCTGGTGCGCCAGATCAACGCCGGCACGGCGCGGGTCGAGAACCAGTACCGTCGCGCGGTCAGCGAGAGCGGCAACCGCAAGGCGCAGGCGCTGATGGCGCGGGTCTTCCGGGTGCGCGAGCGCTTTGCCTGGCGCGGGCTCGGCGAGATCGCGGAGAGCGCGCTGGAGCTCGCCCCCGAGTTTGCCGCGTTCGACGCCGAGCGCCGCTTCCCGGTCGAGTGCGCGCCGGCGCGCGAGCCCCGTGGCTGCGAGTGCCCGGCGATCCTGCGCGGCGAGAAGCGCCCCACCGAGTGCCGTCTGTTCGGCACCGGCTGTACCCCGGCGCACCCGCTCGGCGCCTGCATGGTCTCCTCCGAAGGCGCCTGTGCCGCCTACTGGAGCTATGGCCGGACCCGCGACCGGGCGGCCGCCGGCTGACCCGCATGCACCCCGGGCGCCGCGCCCGCGATCACCGACGAGAACCGACCCGATGACCAGCCAATCCAGCCCCCACACCCCGCTCGACCTCGACCACGGCCGGGTGGAGATGACCCACGGCGCCGGCGGTCGCGCCATGGACCAGCTCATCGACGGGATCTTCCGCCGTCATCTCGACAACCCGCTGCTCGCCCAGGGCAACGACCAGGCCCGCTTCGCCGTCCCGCCCGGCCGGCTGGCGATGAGCACCGACGGCCACGTGGTCTCGCCGCTGTTCTTCCCCGGCGGCGACATCGGCGCGCTGGCGGTGCACGGCACCGTCAACGACCTGGCCATGGGCGGCGCGCGACCGCTGCACCTCAGCGCCGGGTTCATCATCGAGGAGGGCTTCGCCCTCGCCGCGCTCGATCGCATCGTCGCCAGCATGGCGCGGGCGGCGCGCGAGGCCGGGGTGACCGTAGTCACCGGCGACACCAAGGTGGTCGAACGCGGCAAGGGCGACGGGGTGTTCATCACCACCACCGGGCTCGGGGTGGTGCCCGACGGGATCGAGCTCTCCGGCGAGCGTGCCCGCCCGGGCGATGCCATCGTGCTCAGCGGCGGCATCGGCGAGCACGGGGTGGCCATCCTCGCCCAGCGCGAGCACCTCGGCTTCGCCACCGGGGTGCGCTCGGACAGCGCCGCGTTGCACGGGCTGGTCGCCGCGATGCTCGCGGCGGTGCCGGGGCTGCGCTGTCTGCGCGACCCCACCCGCGGCGGGCTGGCGGCCTGTCTCAACGAGCTGGCGCGACAGTCCGGGGTGGGGATGCAGATCCGCGAGGCGGCGATCCCCGTCCACCCCGAGGTCGCCGCCGCCTGCGAACTGCTCGGACTCGACCCGCTGCACATCGCCAACGAGGGCAAGCTGGTGGCGATCTGTCCGCCCGAGCGGGTCGACGACCTGCTCGCGGCGATGCGCGCCCACCCGCTCGGCGCCGCCGCCAGCCACATCGGCGAGGTGGTCGAGGACACGCTGCGGCTGGTGCAGATGGAGACCGGGTTCGGCGGCTCGCGGGTGGTCGACTGGCTCACCGGCGAGCAGCTGCCGCGGATCTGCTAGCGGGTCCCGGGCGCGCCCTCGACCACCCGCCCGTGGGCGCTCTCGAGGCGTAGCTCGGGCAGCGTGACCGAGGGCGGTGCGGGATAGCGGCGGATGTCGCCCTCACCGGTGATCACCTCGACCCGCCGCCATTCGTCGGCGACCACGCCGAGCGCGAGCTTGGTGTCGCGCTCGGTGAACAGCCCGCGATGGACGACGTCGTAGCTCAGCACCCCGTCGCGCGCGACCAGCCGGCTCTCCACCCGGCTCCAGGGCAGGCCGAAGCCGCGCGCCTCGAGCCTCAGCTGGGCGCGCCGGTCACGCTCGCCGATCCAGAACAGGACGACGTCCAGGTCGTCGGCCTCGATACGCAACACCTCGGGCGCGGGCAGGAACTCGTCGTGGGCGATGCGCTCGTACTCGATCCGCTTGAGCGGGGTCGCGACCAGCACCACCGCGATCATCACCGGCACGGCCAGGGCGTAGCCGAGCGCGGTCAGGCGCGGATGACGCAGCCGACTCGACGACGGCGGCGCGAGCGCGGCGGCACGCTCGCGCCGCGGCACCCGCAGCACGCCGTGATAGAGCAGCAGCGCGGTGCCATAGACGAACACCCAGGCCCAGATCACGTCCGAGGGGAAGTGATCGCCCGCGGCCATGCGACCGATCCCGAGCAGCACGCCGAAGGCCACCGAGCCGGCGAGCGCCATCCAGGCCAGCAGCGGTCGACGCCGACGCCAGATCAGGAAGAAGACGCCGAGCACGAAGCCGACCGAGGCGTGACCACTGGGGAAGGACTTGCCCTCGCCATAATCCCCGATCTGCAACGGCGGCAGATACGGCTGGGTGCCACCGAAGGCCTCGGTCTGGTGTGGCCGGGGACGGTCCCACTGCTCCTTGAACACGCCGTTGACGATCAACCCGGGACCGAGCAGCGCAGTGGCGATCACGAACACCGCATGGATACGCAGCCGCCTGAAGCGCGGCCACAACGCGGCGGCGATCAGCACCAGCAACCCGCCGAGCATCATCAGCCCGGTGAGCAGCGGCGCGGCGACATAGAGCGCCGACCACAGCGGCGCCTGGGCCTCGTACCAGGGATCGTCGGCCCCGGGATGGTAGAACAGCGACACCAGACGGGTGTCGAGGTCGCTGAGCCAGAACGGCAGGGTGCCGAGCAGCGCCACCACGGCCAGGGCGATGAGCTGGCCTCGCAGGTCGCGCGCGATCATCAGCGAGTCCGCTGGTGGCTGGACGGAACGACGCGGACTCGATGCATGACGGACTCCTGGTGTGATTTCGGCAATGGGTCGGCGGGGCATTGTCCGGTGCCCGAGGCGCTTTGACCAGCGCGCGCCGGACTGGATCGCACCGCCGGGCTCGGGTATGGTCGGTCCCGCTCGTACACGAAAAAACCACAGACGAGAAAGAGGACCAACCCATGACCCGCACACTGTTCGCAGGCTCGCTCGCACTCGCGCTGCTCACCCCGCAGGTATTCGCCGCGACCCCCGACATGGCCACGCCGGAGGAGGCCAAGGCACTCTCCGAGCAGGCGCACGAGGCGGTCGAGAGCCAGGGCGCCGAGGCCGCCTTCGCCGCCTTCGCAGCCGAGGACGGGGGCTTCCGCGATCGCGATCTCTATGTGTTCTGCATGGATCTCGAGGGCGAGATGCTCGCGCACCCGCTCAAGCCCGAGCTGGTCGGCAAGAACCTGATCGACTTCGACAAGTATGGCGACACCCTGTTCAGGGACATGATCGAGACGGTGAAGGATTCGGGCGAGGGCTGGGTGGACTATCGCTGGCCCTATCCGGGCAGTGACGAGATCCGCGACAAGGCCACCTATGTGATCGGCAACGACGGCGGCTTCTTCTGCGGGGTCGGCGCCTACAAGTAGCGCACCAAGCGGGAAACGCTGAGCAAATCAGCGTTTCCCCATTCGACGCCGACGGTGGCGAGACGTAGCGGTCGGGGATACGGGCCAGGACCTGATGCCGACGGGGCGTGTCTCCTGGATCCGGGGAGCCGGGACACGGGGACCGTCAGATGACGGTCTCAGGCGGTGGAGAGCTCGTCCTCGACGAGCGGCGCCTGCTCCTGCTCCTCGGCCGCGGCGGCCTTGGCGGCGACCCCGAACTCCGATTGACGCTCGGCGACCTCGAGGACGGTGGCGCGGCCACGCTCGTCGCTGAGCCGGAAGAACTCCACCAGACGCATCTCTTCGGCGTCGAGCGGCCCCTTGTCGTCGAGACAGAGGAGATAGGTGGGGGTCACGGTGCGCAGCGCCATCGAGAGCTCGTGGGCCTCTTCGAGTCCCATCCGACGGATCCCCTGCTCATAGTTGCTGATGCGCGACTTCGACAGCGAATTGGTCCGGCTGGACAGGTCGGAAAGACTCAGCTTCTGCTCTTGCCGGGCGGCGCGAAGGCGTTGGCCGATACGTTTGGTCAGGTCCATAGTGATAATGATTCTTTTAACCAGTTTGGTGGTACGAAAAAATGATCGAAGGCCGGCGGTCAAGTTCATCCTTGAGCCGGTTCCGACACACGTCCAAGGTGCATGAGGAACTGAACCGCCGCCGCCCCGGCCCACCGTCCGAGGACGATGGATCAGGGGGCGATCGCGTCTCTTCGAGGGTCGATCAACCCAGGAAGGCGTCTTCCCATTCTGCTTCTCCGACGGTCTGGGGCTGGGGCTCCACGACACGGTCGGCGAAGGCGGAATCGAGGGTCTTGATGAAGCACTTGGTCTGCGGCGAGAGGAACTTGCCGCGTCGCTGCACGATGCCGTAGCTGCGCTTCGGGAAGTAGTGATCGAGCGGGATGGTGCTGAGCTTCTCCTCCCCGGTCAGACAGACATCGGTGACGATGGAGATGCCGAGTCCGAGCTCGACATATTTCTTGATCACCTCCCAGCCACCGGCCTCCAGGGTCACCCGATATCCGAGATTGTGCTGCTTGAACACCAGGTCAACCATGCGCCATGTACTGAGATGGCGCGGCGGCAGGATCAGGCCGTAGGGGGCGATGTCCTCCAGGGTGACCGTCTCGCGACCGGCCAGCGGGTGATCGGCCGGGGTGATCAGCGTCGGGCGGTAGGTGACGAAGGGACGATAGGTGATGTCGTCCGGCACCTCGAGCATCGAGCCCACGGCGAGATCGACCTCGTCGGCGCGCAGCATCGCCAGGCCGTCGCGGCCGGTGACGTTGTGCATCTTGAGCTCGATGCCGGGGTACTGGTCGACGAACTCGCGCACCGGGTCCGGGAGGATGTAGAGGATGGTCGACTCGCCCGCGGCGATGTTGAGCACACCCTGATCGACCCGACCGCACTGGGTGGCGAAGGTCTCGTGGAGCTTGTCCATGCCCTCGACCAGCGGCTCGGCCATCTGGAACAGCAGATCGCCCTCGGGGGTGAGCTTGATCTTGGGGCCCCGGCGCTCGAACAGCACGGTGCCGAACTCGCGCTCGAGGGCCTGGATCTGCAGCGAGACCGTCGGCTGGCTGAGGAAGATCTTCTCCGCCGCGGCGCTGACGCTACCGGTCCGGGCAGCGTGACAGAAGGCGCGCAGCTGCTTGAGCCGGTTCTGCTTGTAATGGATCTGGGATCCGGAACCCATGGCGAACATCCTTCAGTCGACAACAAGCGTCGATATTAGCCGATGAACGCCATTGATAAAAGCAATACCCCTGTTATCCACCAGAAAAGTCTCACGTTTTGACGATCGGCGCACAGCATGTGCACGGCTCAGTCGTCGAGTTGGGCGAGGATATTGCGAGCCACGCGACGCGCATCCTCGTCCCCTTCCTCGAGCACCTCGTACAAAACGTGTCTGGCAGCAATCAGGCTGTCGAGTTCCCGCAGCCGGTTGGCGCGCTTGAGCTTCTCCTCGACCGAGTTGATCCCGCCGCTCACCGGCGCGGAGGCCGGCATCTCGCGCGCGGCCTCCTCGGCGTCGATACGGTCGAGTTCGGCCTCCATCTCGGTCTCGCTCAGCGGCTGCCAGCGCGACGCCTCGTCGAGCGCCGGATCGAGCTCGCCGCCGACCGAGGTCCCCGGGCGCGGATCGCTGCCGGGCGCCGGCGAGCCGCCGGGGCCGTCGGGATCGGTGCCGTCGTCGTCCTCATCCTCGTCGAGCCGGCCCTTGAGCAGGATCCGGGCGAACAGGATACCGAGCTCGAACAGCAACCACATCGGGATCGCCAGCAGGGTCTGGGAGATCACGTCCGGCGGGGTGAGAAACATGCCGACGATGAACACACCGACGATCACATAGGGACGCTTGGCGGCGAGCGCAGCCGGCGTGGTCAGGCGCAGCGCCACCAGCAGGATGGTGGCGATCGGGATCTCGAAGGCCAGACCGAAGGCGAAGAACAGGGTCAGCACGAAGTCGAGATAGGCCGAGATGTCGGTCATCATCGCCACGCCCTCGGGCGTCGAGCCGGCGAGGAAGGCGAACACCAGCGGGAACACCACGTAGTAGGCGAACAGCATGCCGAGATAGAACAGCAGCACGCTGGAGAGCAGCAGCGGCACCGCCAGGCGCCGCTCGTGCTGATAGAGCCCGGGGGCGACGAAGGCCCACAGCTGATAGAACAGGAAGGGCATCGACAGGAACACCGCCGCCACCAGCGCCAACTTGAAGGGCGTGAGGAAGGGCGCGGCCACCTGGGTGGCGATCATGGTGTTGCCGTCGGGCAGCTGCGCCATCAGCGGCGCGGCGATATAGACGTAGAGCTCGTTGGCGAAGGGGAACAGCGCCAGGAACACCACCAGGATGGCGATCACCATCCGGATCAGGCGATCGCGCAGCTCGATCAGGTGGGAGACGAAGGGCTGTTCGGCGCCCGGATCATCGGGTTGCATCGCAGGTGACATGACTGGACTCTATCCGGACGAGAGGGGCCGGGGCCCCGGATGGCGTCGGATCAGGGGTGGATGACGGGGACTAGCCGCGCGGCGGGGTCCGCTCGGCGCCGTCCCGGGTGTCGGAGGCTGCGGCTGGACGCTCGGACTCCTCGAGAATGGTCTCGAGCGGACGCGAGTGGCGCTGCTCGTCGAGCACGCGATTGAGCTCCTCGGTATGGAGTTCGCGATCGATCTCGTGCTTGACCGAGGCCAGGGTGCGGCGGGCCTTGCCCACCCACATCCCGGCCATGCGCGCCACCCGCGGCAATCGCTCCGGGCCGATCACGACCAGCGCGACCACCGCGATCAGGATGAACTCCCAGAATCCCCAGTCGACCATCTGGTCTCCCCGATCCGGCGCTCAGCTCAGGGCTGACGCTTGTGGCTCTCTGCCGAGGCGTTGGCGGCCTTGGCGTCGGTGCGCTCGACCTCGCTCAGCTGCTCGGGCGCTGCGTCCTTGCGCTCCTGCTCCTTGTCGGCATCGGACATCGCGCTGCGGAAGCCCTTGATCGCGGTGCCGAGATCGGAGCCGAGGTTCTTCAGCCGTTTGGTGCCGAACAGCAGCAGCACGATCACCAGGATGATCAGAAGCTGCCAGATACTGATACCGCCTGCGCCCATCTTTTCCTCCGGACCACCCCTGTGCGGCGGTCGACTCTAGCCTCAGTGGAAACGCGCCCGACCAGCGGGTGGTCGGCGCGCATCGGGAATTCGTGCCCCGGGTGCGACGCGTGTGCGGGGGCGTCGTTCGACCGCCGCCTTTACCGCCCCCCGGAAAGAACGGGGCCGGTGACTGCCGGACAGGCCGCGCCGAGCGCGCGCTCGGGACACCCAGGGTCGCCGGCAACGCGCAATCATACCGCAATCGTCGCGGCCCCGGCAGCCCCCGGCGCAGCGGCTCAGCCCTTGCGTGCGGCCTTCTCCTCGAGTCCCGAGAGACCGAAGCGGCGCTCGAGCTCGGCGAGCACCTGGTTCGGACCCAGCCCCTGGTGCGAGAGCAGCACCAGGGTGTGGAACCACAGATCGGCGACCTCGTAGACGACCTTCTCGGGCACCCCGTCCTTGGCCGCCATCACCGTCTCGGTGGCCTCCTCGCCGACCTTCTTGAGGATGGCGTCGAGCCCCTTGGCGTGGAGCTTGGCGACATAGGAACTGTCGGGGTCGGCGGCCTTGCGCGCCTCGAGGACCTCGGACAGGCGATCGAGTACATCGTTCATGGAGCGTGAAAAACCCTCTGCAAGTGTGGGGATCAACCCTTGGAATAGATGGCGTCCGGGTCCTTGAGCACCGGCTCGACCGCGCGCCAGCCGCCGTCCTCGTCGAGCGCGCGATAGAAACAGCTGTGGCGCCCGGTGTGACAGGCGATGCCGCCGCGCTGCTCGACCTCGAGCAGCACCACGTCGCCGTCGCAGTCGAGACGGATGTCGTGCACCACCTGCTGATGGCCCGAGGACTCGCCCTTGTGCCACAGCCGCTCGCGCGAGCGCGACCAGTAGACCGCATGCCCGCTCTCGCTGGTCAGGCGCAGCGCCTCGCGGTTCATCCACGCCATCATCAACACCTTGCCGGTACCGCGCTCCTGGGCGATCGCCGCCACCAGACCCTTGGCGTCCCAGGCGACGGCATCGAGCCAGTCGTCGGCGCGCGTCGCTGATTCGCTCATGCCCGCTGCGCCTCCAGCGCGTCGGCCAGCTGCTGACCGGCGGCGAAGTCGAGCGTGCCCTCGTAGATGGCCCGCCCGGTGATCGCGCCGCTGATGCCGCTGGCGGCGGCCTCGGCCAGCACCCGTACGTCATCGAGGGTGGTGATACCGCCGGAGGCGATCACCGGGATACGGATCGCCTCGGCCAGGGCGCGGGTGGCCTCGACGTTGGGACCGCTGAGCATGCCGTCGCGACCGATGTCGGTGTAGACGATCGCCGAGACGCCATCGTCCTCGAAGCGTCGCGCCAGGTCCTCGACACGGTGCTCGGTGACCTCGGCCCAGCCGTTGATCGCCACCTGACCGTCCTTGGCATCGAGCCCGACCATGACGTGCCCGGGGAAGGCGCGACAGGCGCGAGCGACGAACTCGGGCTCCTTCACCGCCTGGGTGCCGATGATGCAGTAGCTCACCCCGGCGTCGAGATAGGCGGCGATGGTGCGCTCGTCGCGGATACCGCCGCCGACCTGGATCGACAGCTCGGGGTAGCGCGCGGCGATCGCGCGGATCGCCTCGCCGTTGACCGGCTCGCCGGCGAAGGCGCCATTGAGGTCGACCAGATGCAGGCGACGGGTGCCGGCCTCCACCCAGCGGGCGGCGACCTCGACCGGGTCGTCGGAGAACACGGTCTCGTCGTCCATCCGGCCTTGACGCAGCCGCACGCAGCGGCCGTCCTTGAGATCGATTGCGGGGATCAGCAACACGGGGATTGGGTCTCTTGCTGGGGTTCGGAAAACGGTGATCGGGGCGCGAGCGCGCTCACAGCGCACCCTTGGTCGAGGGCGTGATCCCGGCCATCCGCGGATCGGGCTCGACGGCCATGCGCAGCGCCCGCCCGAAGGCCTTGAACACGGTCTCGGCCTGGTGGTGGGCGTTGATGCCGCGCAGATTGTCGATGTGCAGGGTCAGCGCGGCATGGTTGACCAGCCCCTGGAAGAACTCCTGGAACAGATCGACCTCGAAGGCGCCGACCTGGGCGCGGGTGAAGGGCACGGCATAGGTCAGCCCGGGGCGTCCCGAGAGGTCCACCACCACCCGCGACAGCGCCTCGTCGAGCGGCACATAGGCATGACCGTAGCGGCGGATGCCGCGCTTGTCGCCGAGCGCCTGGGCCAGCGCCTGACCGAAGGTGATGCCGATGTCCTCGACGGTGTGATGCGCGTCGATATGGAGATCGCCCTCGGCCTCGACCTGCAGGTCGATCAGACCGTGACGCGCGATCTGGTCGAGCATGTGCTCGAGGAAGGGGACGCCGGTGCGGAAACTGCCCTGGCCAGTCCCGTCGAGATCGAGCGTGACGCGGATCTGGGTCTCCAGGGTATCGCGCGCGACCTGCGCGCGGCGGTGTGTGGTCTCAGCAGACATGGGATGATCGCTCGGTGACGCCTGGTATACGGATCAATTCACTAGGATAACAGCCTGCGCCGGGTTCGTGGCTCCTACCAGCGACCAGCGACCAGCGACCAGCGACCAGCGACCAGCGACCAGCGACCAGCGACCAGCGACCAGCGACCAGCGACCAGCGACCAGCGACCAGACGATTGAACCGCGAAGGCGCGAAGGGCGCAAAGGGGAATAAGCCGCCAGCGATCAGTCGCCAGTGGGTGCGGACCGCCTGTGGCCTCACGCCGACATCACACATCAACTCACTTTGCGTGAACTCACTTTGCGTGCTTCGCGGCTTTGCGGTCCAATCCTGGCGGCGGCTGGCGGCTGGCGGCTGGAAAACCACCCGCCTCATGTCTCCAGCCAGAAGGTCACCGGGCCGTCGTTGACCAACTCGACCTGCATGTCGGCGCCGAAGCGCCCGCACTGCACGGCGGGGTGCGCGGCGCGGGCGCGCTCGAGCAGCAGCTCGAACAGGCGTCGGCCCTCCTCAGGGGGCGCGGCGCTGCTGAAGCCGGGGCGGGTACCCTTGCGGGTGTCGGCGGCGAGGGTGAACTGGGGCACCAGCAGCAATCCGCCGTCGATGTCGCGCAGGCTGAGGTTCATCCGCTCCTCGGCGTCGGGAAAGACGCGATAGCCGAGCAGACGTTCGAGCAACCGCTCGGCACGCGCCTCGGTGTCGCCACGCTGTACCCCGACCAGCACCAGCAGACCGCGATCGATGGCGCCGACCACCTCGTCGCCGACCGTCACCCGCGCCCGGCTCACCCGTTGCAGCAACCCGATCACGCCGCCCCCCCGCCGAGTTCGACGGCGAAGCGATCGGTGGCGGCCACCAGGGCGCGCTGGATCCCCGGCTCGAAGGCCGAGTGACCGGCATCGGGCACCACCTCGAAGCGCGCCCCGGGCCAGGCCTGATGCAACTCCCAGGCCGAGCGCATCGGACAGATGAGATCGTAGCGCCCCTGCACGATCACCCCGGGGATCCCGGCCAGCCGTCCGGCGTCGCGCAACAACTGTTCGGGGGCGAGAAAGGCGTGATTGACGAAGTAGTGACACTCGATCCGCGCCAGACTCAGCGCCAGATGCGGATCGGCGAAGTGATCGCTGACGGTGCGATTGGGATGCAGGGTCGAGCAGCGGCCCTCCCAGATCGACCAGGCCTTGGCCGCAGCCATGCGCGCGACCTCGTCCTCGCCGGTGAGACGACGGTGATAGGCATGCAGCAGATCACCACGCTCGGTCTCGGGGATGGGGTCGAGGAAGCCTGCCCAATGATCGGGAAAGACCCAGTTCGCGCCCTCCTGGTAGAACCACTCGATCTCGGCGTCGCGACAGAGAAAGATGCCGCGCACCACCAGCGCCGCGACCCGCTCGGGATGGGTCTCGGCATAGGCCAGCGCCAGGAGAT
>NZ_RHFJ01000021.1:0-57651 GCF_003718675.1 Marichromatium sp. AB32 | reverse complement strand
ATCTGATCTGCCCGACATCCTCTCCCGACTCGGTATCGCGCCGGAGCGTTTCGTCGAGCACGCCGGTTTCCTGCTCAAGGGGTTTGGCGCCGCGATCGGCGCGCCAGAGCGGCTGACGGCGCTCGCCGCGCGGCGGGAGTGTCGCTATCTTCGAGGTCAGAGAAGAGCCCGGTTGCTCTTCTCTCCGCCACGACAGGAGCAACACGCATGCAGCATTCAATGAAAGGAAGACACCACGGATCATGTCTGTGTGGTCGAGTCCGCTTCGAGATCGAGGGTGATTTCGACAGCTTCTATCTGTGCTATTGCACGTATTGCCAAAAGGACACGGGGTCGGCTCACGCCGCCAATCTGTTCTCACAATCCGCGCGGCTTCATTGGATCGAAGGCAAGGCGCACGTCAAGACCTTCCAGTTGCCCAACACCCTGCACGAAAAGAGCTTCTGCATACACTGCGGATCGGCACTGCCGACACGATCGACACCTGACGCCCCGCTTGTCGTACCAGCAGGCTGTCTGGACTCAGTCGTCGGCAGACGCCCGGACGCGAAGATTTATGTGGAGAACCAGGCGGCTTGGACCCGTCAGAACCTGGACGAGCTTCCTCGTTTCAGCGGACCGCCAGCGCGTTGAGCCAATCACTCAGCGTGAGCGCTGAGCGCATAGCGAGGGGGTTCCGTGCTGGCGAGGGCCGCCCCCTTGTCCAGAGAACTCTTCGCCGATTCAGCCATCCCGGGCCCTCGCCTTCGATCACGACCCCCCCCTGGTTGGAGCGACTCGACCGCGCCCGACGCTCACGGAAGGCATGCAGCCCTGCCAACCGATACGCCCCTCCGCGAGTCGGCGCGACAAGGAGCGAGCAACAACACAAAGCGTTGAAAACCGCCGCCGCCCGACCCATGCACAGATCTTGGTAGTCGACGCAGGATACCCCCGATATATCCATGCATATGGAGGGAAGATGGTCGTCAAATCGATTCAGCAGAAGATCGCACTCATCGGTGGACTCTGCTTGCTTGCCACCGCCGGTATCCTCGTCGGCTACGGGGTCTACTCTTCCCACTCCACCCAGAGCCTCGTCTCCGAACGCGTCGAATCCCAGGCCGAGGCAGCGGCACTCGAAGAACTCGAAATCCTCGCCGGAAAATACGCAGGCGACATTCGGGCCAAGTTCGACACCGCCCTCGACACCGCCAGGACCATGGCCAACGTCTTCGCCGTAGCCCAGTCCGGCGCCGACCTCGACCTCGAACGCAGTCACGTCAACGCCATCCTTTTGAAGGTTCTGGAGGAAAACCCCGAATTCAACGGCACCTACTCCTGCTGGGAGCCCAACACCATCGACGGTCGTGATGCCGCATTCCGTGGCACAGGCGATGGCAACAACGATCAGACCGGCCGCTTCACCCCCTACTGGACACGCGACCCCAGCGGCAAGATCGACGTCCAGGCGCTGGTCGAGTACGACTCCGAGGAACGCCACCCAAACGGCGTGATGAAGGGCGGCTGGTACATCAACCCGAAGCGGACGGGGCGGGAAAGTATCCTCGCTCCCCTGCCCTATGTCGTGCAGGGCAAGCAGGTCTGGCTGGCGACGCTCTCGGTACCGATCATGGTCAATGGCCGATTTCAGGGCGTGGCCGGCACCGACTATGACCTCGATTTCGTCCAGCGCATCAGCCGGCAGATCTCCCAGAACATCTACGATGGCGAAGGTGACGTCGCCATCGTCAGCGAGCAAGGGCTGGTGATCGCCGCCAGCGCGCATCCCGAGCACATCGGACAGCCCCTCAAGGCGATCGATCCCCAGGGCTGGCAGCAAAGCCTCGAGATCATCAAGCAGGAGAAGGCGCTGGCGCGCGTCGACGATGAGAGCGGGATGATCGAGGTCTTCTTCCCGATCAAGCTCGGCCGCACCGGGACCACCTGGTCGGTCATGCTCAGCGTCGACGCCCGCCTGGTCCTTGCCAAGGCCTATGCCCTGCGAGACGACATGGCCACCCAGGGACAGCGCGGCACCCTGATGCAGGTCCTCGTCAGCGTCCTGGTCGCACTGCTGGCGATGGCCGTGCTTTGGTTCGCTGCGCGCTCGATCGCCGGGCCGATCCGCCGCGCAGCGGGGCTCGCTCATGCCATCCAGACCGGGGACCTCTCGCAACGTCTTACCCATACCTCACAGGACGAGATCGGGCAGCTTGCCCGCAGCCTCGACACCATGGCCGATAGCCTGCAGGACCGTGCCGAACTCGCCGAGCAGATCTCGCGCGGCAACCTTGACCTGGATGTCGCACTGGCATCCGAGCAGGATCAGCTCGGCATCGCCCTCAAGCGTATGGTCGATAACCTCAACAACCTGGTGTCCCAAGTACAATCCGGCGCTTCACTGATCACCGAAAAGGCACAGACGGTATCGGGCCTGAGCCAGGATTTCGCCAGCGGCGCCACTCAATCGGCCGCCTCTGTCACCCAGATCAGCGCCACCATCGGCCAGATGGCAGACCAGATTCGTCAAAGCGCCGACAAGGCGGAGCGCGCAAACGCCCTCTCGAAGAATGCCGAAGCGTCGGCGCGCGACGGAGACCGGCTGATGGAAGAGCTGCGCACTGCGATGCAGCAAATCGAGCAATCGGGTCAGGACATCACCAAGATTACCCAGGTGATCGAAGAGATCGCAGCCCAAACCAACCTGCTCGCCCTGAACGCGGCCATCGAGGCGGCACGCGCCGGTGAGCACGGTCGCGGCTTCGCGGTGGTCGCCGACGAGGTGCGTCAGCTGGCGGCGCGCAGCGCCGAGGCCGCCCAGCAGACCGCCCAACTGATCCAAAGCACGGCGACTCGCACCACCAAGGGTCTGGAGCTCACCGATGAGACCGCCAGCGCCCTGCAGACGATCGTCTCCGGCTCCTCCGAGACATCCTCTCTGGTGGGGGATATCGCACTCGCGGCCAACGAACAGGCCAGTGGAGTCGAGCAGTTGAGCGATGCCATCTCGCAGATCGACGAGGTCATCAATCACAACAGCAACAGCGCAGAACAGTCCTCGATGGCCGCGCACACCCTCACCGAGCAAGCCGCCCAACTCGAGCAGCTGATCGCGACCTTCAAGGTTCGGACACGCTGAACCCACGCCGGCGCCCCTCAGCGGCGACGGCGGGTCGATACGCATCGCGCTGATCGGCGCCATGCTCTCGGCGGCGGACTTGCCGACCCTCGACGAGCCGAGCAACCATCTCGACCGGCCCTCGCTGCTCGCGCTGGAGCAGCTGTTGCGCGACTACCAGGGAGCGCTGGAGGTGGTCTCCCACGACGACGCCTTTCTGGACGCGCTGGACCTGACCGCGCGCCTGGTCGGCGGCGCCGAGGGCTGGCGGCTGGAGCCGTGGACCTGAACGGCGCAGGGCGCGTCATCGCGCTCTCGTCTGTTGACAGCGACGCCCCGGGCAAGAAAGCTCAGGGCTTGGGCCGTCATGGACGCGCCCGCCCACGAACCCAGCCATTCCTCACCGGAGCCGCCGACGAGACATGCGTATCTCCTTCAGCCACACCAACATCGTCGCCCAGGACTGGAAGCGGCTCGCGACCTTCTACACCAACGTCTTCGGCTGCACGCCAAAACCACCCGAACGCGATCTGGCGGGCGACTGGCTCGACCGCCTGACGGCCATTGACTCCGTTCACATACGGGGGATCCACCTCCTGCTGCCGGGCTTCGACGACACCGGTCCGACACTGGAGATCTTCCAATACGATCAACAGGACACGCAGGCGAGGAAGGCCATCAACACCTTCGGCTTCGGCCACATCGCCTTCGCCGTCGACGATGTCGACGCCTGTCTGCAGAAGGTGCTCGATCACGGCGGATCAACCGTCGGCGAGACCGTCCATGGCGATGTCGGTGGCCTCGGCGCCATCCATCTGGTCTACGCCAAGGACCCCGAAGGCAACATCATCGAGATCCAGAAGTGGCAGGACTGAGGCAGCAGGACGAAGCGCCGCGCCGTCGACGATCTTGGTCGTCGACGGCGCGGCGCATGCGTATACGGGCACCCATAGACGGGAGCGAACGACACCCTGAGACGACGGAGCGCCTCCGGGGTCGGGGTCAGACGATCTCGCGGATCGCCGCGACCACCTGCCCCGCGTCGGGGATGTAGAACTGCTCCAGCGGCGGGCTGGCCGGGACCGGGATGTCCGGGCCGGTGACCCGGCGCAGCGGGGCCTTGAGGTCGGCGAAGGCCTGCTCCATGACCACGGCGGCGATCTCGCCGGCGAAACCGCCGGTGCGGGTCGCTTCGTGCAGCACCACCAGACGTCCGGTCTTGCGTACCGAGGCGAGGATGGTCTCGCTGTCCAATGGGGTCAGGGTTCGCAGGTCGACGACCTCGACATCGACGCCCTCGCCGGCCAGCCGTTCGGCCGCCTGCATGGCGACACCGAGCATCTTCGACCAGGTGACGACGGTGACATCGGTGCCGGCGCGCTTGATGTCGGCCTTGCCGATGGGGATGGTGTAATCGTCCTCCGGCACCGCGTCCGGGGCGAAGTAGAGCCCCATGTCCTCGATGAAGATGACCGGGTTGTCGTCGCGGATGGCGGACTTCAGCAGCCCCTTGGCGTCGGCCGGGGTGGCCGGCATTACCACCTTCAGCCCCGGACAGTGTGCGACCCAGGCCTCGAGGTTGTGCGAGTGCTGGCAGCCGGCGCCGAAACCGGCCCCGCTCTTGATCCGCACCACCAGCGGGAAGCGGGTCTTGCCGCCGGAGAGATAGCGCAGCTTGGCGGCGTGGTTGATGATCATGTCCGAGGCCAGGGTGAAGAAAGGGTTGAACATCACCTCCACCACCGGGCGCAGCCCACCGGCGGCGGCACCGACCGCGAGCCCGGCGATCGCCGCCTCCGAGACCGGGGTGTCCTTCACCCGCTCGGGACCGAAGGCCTCGAGCAGCCCCGCGGTCGGCATCATCGGGCTGTCGTGGATACCGACCCCGATGCCCTCGCCGGCGAGGAAGATCCGTGAATCGCGCGCCATCTCCTCGCGCAGCGCCTGATTGACCGCCTGGCCCATTCCGAGTGTTTGCATCGTCATCTCCCCCTCACGCGACCCAGACATCGTCGAGCGCCTCGTGCGGCTCGGGCCACGGGCTCTCCTCGGCAAAGCGCACCGCCTCGGCGACGGCGGCGGCGGTGCTCGCGCGCAGGTCATCGAGCTCGGCATCGGACAGCTCGCCGTGTGCGCGCAGCGTCTCGCTCAACCGCTCGATGGGACAGCGCGCCTTCCAGGCGGCGATCTCCTCGGCGGGCTGGTAGCGCTGTGGGTCACCCTCGCCGTGACCGCGCCAGCGGTAGGTCATGCACTCGATCAGCGTCGGTCCCGCGCCGGCCAGAGCGCGCTCGCGGGCGCGCCGGGTGGCCTCGAACACCGCCGGCGCATCGTTGCCGTCGACCTGCTCGCCCGGCATGCCGTAGGCATCGGCGCGGGTCGCCAGCGACTCGATCGGGGTGTGCTCGTCATAGCCCTGCGCGGCGGCATAGCGGTTGTTCTCGCACACGAAGACCACCGGCAGGCGCCAGAGCCCGGCGAGGTTGAGCGCCTCGTGGAAGGAGCCCTCGCTGGTCGCCCCATCGCCGAAGAAGCACAGCGTCACCGCCTCGTCACCACGATACTGCTGGGCAAAGCCCAGCCCGGTGGCGATGGGGAAGCCGCCGCCGACCACCGTGGTGGTGCAGAGCGCGTTGACCTCGGGCACCGCCAGATGCAGCGTGCCGCTCTTACCCTTGTTGCAACCGGTGCGCCGACCGAAGATCTCGGCCATCAGCGCCTTCGGGTCGGCGCCGCGAGCGAGCAGGTGGTGATGACTGCGATGATTGGTGACGATGACATCCGCCGGCGACAGCGCGGCGCAGGCCCCCGAGCCGACCGCCTCCTGCCCCGTCGCCAGGATCATCATGCCGTGGATCTTGTCGGGCTGCTGGCACAGCTCGGTCAGGGTTTCCTCGAAACGCCGCGCCAAGAGCATGGTGCGCAGCATCTCGAGCCTCTGCTGGGTGGAAACGGTCATCAGGAACACTCTCTAAACGTTTCGTCGCTGTCACGGGATCGGCCGGTTGCCCGCGCCGATCTCCGGGACCTATGGCGAGGATCGAGACCCTGCCCTCCCCCGGCAACGACCGCACGCCAGGGACCGGCCAGGGGACCTCGAACCTGGGATCAGCCTATCCCGCCCCCCCTGCTCTGATAAGACGGCAGAATCGCCAAGGACTGTTGCACTGATGCACCAATCAACCCATGACTGGTGCGCTCGCTCCACCAGGAGCGGACGCGCCGCCCGCCGCCCCAGCGGGAGCGCCGCCATCGCGGCACGCGACCGCGGGAGGAGTCCGCCCCGACGCTTTGCTAAACTCCCATGCCCATATCCTTCACCCCACATCGAGTGGTGTTATGTCAGCGGCCCGGACCAGCCAGACGCATCCCTTGCAGATCGCCGAGGTCCGAGCGAGCCCGTCGCACGGCCGGATCGGGATCACCTTCTGCCCGGGCAAGCAGGACCCCTTCGCCCACACCGGCGCCTGGCGACGCGACCTCGCCGCCGATCTCGACGTCATCGTCGCCTGGGGCGCGGCCCTGGTGCTGACGCTGGTCGAGCCCGCCGAGCTGGTGACGCTCAAGGTGCCCGAGCTGGGCGAGGCGGTGCGGCGCCGGGGCATCGACTGGCGTCACCTGCCGATTGCCGACTACTCGGTGCCGAGCCCGGCCTTCGAGACCCAGTGGCTCACCCACGGCCCCGAGATCCGCCAGCGGCTCCGCGATGGCAAGGCCGTGCTGGTGCACTGCCGGGGAGGGCTGGGCCGCGCGGGCATGATCGCCGCCCGTCTGCTCGTCGAGCTGGGCATGGACCCCGAGACGGCGATCCGCGAGGTTCGTGGCGCGCGCAAGGGCGCCATCGAAACCTCCTCGCAACTCGCCCTGGTGCGCCGCACCCGACCCATCGACTGAGCCAGGAGCCACGATGATCTCCGCCAGAGCACCCGTGGACACCGACGCCATGCAGCGCATCGGCGGCCAGTTGGGCACCAACCCCGCGGGTCTCTTCCAGGACGCGGACGGACGGCGTTACTACGTCAAGACGCTGGAGTCGCCGATGCACGCGCGCAACGAGATGCTCGCAGCCCGCCTCTACGCGCTGACCGGGGCGCCGACCCTGACCTATGTGCGCACCACGCGGACCGATCAGGTCGCAACCGAATGGGTCGAACTCGACAAGCGCTGCGTGGCCCACCTCAGCGAGCGCGAGCGCAGACAGGCCCAACGCTGGTTCGGCGTGCACGCCTGGACGGCCAACTGGGACGCCGCCGGCTTCGACGGCGACAACCAGGGCGTGGTCGACGACCGGGTGCTGACGCTCGACCTCGGCGGCGCACTGTCGTTCCGCGCCCACGGCGACCCCAAGGGCAAGGCCTTCGGCACCCGGGTGGATGAGCTCGACGTGCTGCGCGATGACGCCGGCAACCCGCACGCCGTCAGGCTCTTCGGCGATATGCGGGCCGAGGCCATCGCGGCGGCCATCGCGGTGGTGACACGGCTCCCGGACGCGCGCATCCGCGCCGTCATCGACGAGGGCGGCGGCAGTCAGAAACTCGCCGACAAGCTGATCGCACGCAAGGCGGACATGGCCGCGCGGCTCGATGCCATGGCCTCGTTCAGAGAGGCGCGGCAGACACCGACGGCCTGACCGGCGCAGACCACCACCCCGTGCGAGCCGAACCGGCCCGGTCGAGACAGCAGCGAGCATCAGGGCCAGTCCGCACCCCGCCCCCCACATCCCCCCCTGTCAGGCGACGCAGAGTCCGGCGGCCGGATCACAGCCGGCCGCGCCGCCGACCGCCTCCCAGAAGCAGCCGTTGCCCGCAACCACGCGCCGGACCGATCCGGCACCCTCCAGCACGGCGAGATGGCGCTCCAGCTCCGGTACGGACAGCTCGAGGATGGTGGCCAACTCGACCGGGGCCATCCGCCCAAGGGTGTGGATGAGTTCAAGCAGCCCCTCGGCGCCACCGCGCGGCGCGCGCCAGCACAGCGCGCCCTCGCTCAGGCTCTCGATCACCGCGCGCATGTTCGCCAAGCCCTGATAGCCGTGCAGCGCCAGCGCGCGCTCGCCGAAGACGAGCCGGAAGCTCGGGAAGCCGCGCACCCCGGCTCGACGGGTCAGCGCCAGATCGGCGCGGAAGGCGTGCTCGGCGGAGCCGTCCTCCAGACGCCCGATGAAGGTCGCGAGATCGAGCCCGACCTCGTCGGCCAGCTCGATCAGCACCTCACGCCGTCCGGTCTCGCGCGCCTCGGCGGCCGATGCCTCGCGGAGACGACGCAGATAGCGCGGCGCCAGCCGCGGATCGGTCAGCTCGGCGGCCTTGCAGGCGATGTTCTGCGGATGGGTCGAGACCGTCTCGGCGCCGAACAGCCGGAAGCCCTCGCTCCGTACCGGCATGCCGTGACGCGCCGAGGCCTCCAGCCAGTGCGCGGCGATCGCCGCGTTGGCCTGTTCGGGGTCGCCGCCGATGGCGTTGGCGCGGTCGTAAAAGGTACGGATGTCCTCGACCAGCCCGCCCATCACCGGGCGGATACGCAACTGATCGCCATAACCGATCCGCAGCGCACGCAGCACCGGCTCGCTCCCCCAGCACCAGGTACAGACCGGGTCGGTGAAGGCGAGGAGTTCGAGGGGCGGCTGATCTGTCATCGGGGGGACCTCATCGGATGGGCGGCCTGGGGCCGGGTGACGCTGGAGCCAGGGTACTGTCGTGCCGGGCCGGTGATAAGATGCGGGATCGCCAAAGACTGTTGCGCCAGAGCACCAATCAGCCGTGGACGACTTCAACGACCTGGTCTATTTCACCTCCGTGGTCGAGCACCATGGCTTCTCCGCCGCCGCCCGCGCCACCGGGGTCGAGAAGACCCGACTGAGCCGACGGATCGCGGCGCTGGAATCGCGCCTCGGGGCGAGGCTGCTGCACCGCTCGACGCGGCGCATCGCGCTGACCGAGGCCGGAGAACGGTTCTACGCCCACTGCCGGGCGGCGGTGGAAGGCGCGCGGAGCGCCTACGAGAGCGTCGCCGACCTGCGCCGCGAGCCCGCCGGCACCGTGCGCTTGACCTGTCCCCAGGTGATGGCGGAGAGCTATCTGGCCCCTATCCTCGCGAACTATCTGACCGAGTACCCCAAGGTTGACCTGATGGTGGAGGCCACCGATCGCGTGGTCGACCTGTTCGACGGACGCTTCGACCTGGCGCTGCGCCCAAGCGCCCGCATCGACGAGGCGCTCGATCTGGTGGCCCGGCCGCTGGCCGACGCGCACCGTATCCTGGTCACCAGTCCCGTCTATCTCAAACGGCGAGGACAACCCACGGGACCAGAGAAACTATCGGCCCACGACGTCATCTGTCGCTCCGAGGAATCGACCGACGGCCAGACGCGCTGGCGACTCACCGGACCGAAGGGGCAGCGCATGACGCTCCAACTCTCCCCGCGCGTCGAGACCAACGACATGCGGTTGCTGCAAGAGGTCGTCTGCCGCGGGCTCGGGATCGGGCTGTTGCCCGAGCCCGTCGTCGCCACGGCGATCCGAGCCGGCACGCTGATGCAGATCCTGCCACAGTGGACCGGCACCACGCACCACATCTATCTGCTCTATCACAGCCCACGCGGCATGCTGCCCTCGGTGCGCAGCCTGATCGACTACTTGATCGAACACCTGCCGGCAAGCCTCCGAGCCGTCTCCAATACCGGCTGAACGCGCCCGGCCGGGGAGATTGAACCGCGAAGGAAAAGCTATCAGCCGCCACTGGGCGCGCTTCCTCCCGCCGTTGACGCAAGACATCAGCCTCTGGCGCCATTATGGGCGCCAATCCTCCCCACTGGGTGCTGGGGGCTGGGTGCTGGGTGCTGGGTGCTGGGGGCTGGGTGCTGGGTGCTGGGTGCTGGGTGCTGGGTGCTGGGTGCTGGGTGCTGGGTGCTGGGTGCTGGGTGCTGGGTGCTGGGTGCTGGGTGCTGGGTGCTGGGCATCGTAGTTTGGCTGCCCACCGATCCAGTGTCATGCACGCGCTGGCGCAACTGATGACCCGGGGCACCGATGGCGACAACCGCCTAGCCGTCACCGCCCGCCATCACCCCAGTGAGGGCGTGACCGATTCAGCGCGGGAGCACGTCGGCGGCAATCGGTATCGAGGCTGCCCGGCTGGCCGCCGCTACCGGGCGACTACCTGGTCGGCGATGCCACGGCGCCGGTGGCCCTGTGCACGCTCTCCGACCGGCCGCCACTCGAACCGCTCACGGCGCTACCTGGGGTGGCGATCGCGGGACGGCTGGTCACGGTGAACCTGGACATCGAGCGGCCGAGATCGCGCTGCGCCTCGGGCTCGACTACCACCAGGACCGACGGCTGGAGCGGCGTTGCAGGATGTCGCACCCAGTCACGCCCTGAGGGAGCGGCGGCGGGGTAGACTCGGCCCTCACCGACACGGACAGGGCCGCACCCATGGACGGACTCCGCCCCCTGATCGGGGAGATCGCCAACCAGCTCTTCACCCAGCTCCGGCCCCTGGTCATCCAGGTCGGCCCGACGCTCCTGGGGCTGTTACTGCTCGCCACCGTGCTCCCCCGCCTGCTCGCCGCGCTTCGGCCCCGCCTGCGCGGCTGGAGCGGCGAGCGCCGGGTGGCGCGCGTGCTCGATCGTCACTGCCTGGCGACCTGTCACGACCGGCTGCTGGCGGACGGGCGCGGCGGCTGGACACAGATCGACCATCTCGCCCTCACCGCCGAGACGATCTGGGTGATCGAGACTAAGCACTTCGGCTGCCACATCCTCGGGCGCGCGCACGAGGCGCGCTGGACCCAGCGCTGCGGACGCAACCAGCATGATTTCCAGAATCCGTTGCGCCAGAACCACGCCCACCTGCAGGCGGTCCGGGCACGACTCGGTGACGCACACCAACCACGCGGACTGGTGGTGTTCAGTGGACGCGCCAGCTTTGCCCGCGGGAGACCGGCGGGCGTGACCACGCTGGCCGAGCTGCCCGAGGTCCTGGGCGCATCAGCCGGCCAGAGTGCCCCCATCGCGCTACAGCTCGCCTGGGAGGATCTGCTCGATGCCACCCGTGACGACAAAAGCACCCGTCGCGCGCACCTCGACCAGCTCACCGCCCGTCATGGCCGCACGACCGGACGCCTGCGCCGTCGCGTCATCTCCCTGCTCGGACTCATCGGCCTCGCGCTGACGATACTCGGCTGGCAGTCGCTCACCCAGCCCTGGCGCATGCCGGTTACCGCCCCGGAGCGGCTCGTCGCGCCCGCGCCTGCCCCGACACCCACACCGCGCTCCCAGCACGTCCGAGCCACTGTCGACCAGCCCAGTACCCGGAGCAGCATCGACTGGAGCCACCCCGAGTCCGTCGAGACCGAGGCGTGCAAGCTGGCGATCATCTCGGTGCTGATCGAGGACACGGCGGAGACGCGCCGCCAGCGCGCGGCGGCCTGTGACAAGACGACGGCAACGCCCTGAACGGCAAGAGATGTACCCGATCGTCCCCGACGCCTCGCGGCGCCGGGGACAATCAGGCTAGAGCGTGGACAGATCCAGCCCCTCGGGCGGCAGACAGGCGGGGACGCAGCTGGCGTTGCGCCAGTCGCTGCCGAAGGTCCAGCGGCGTTCGATCATGTCGCTGAACCAGTCGACCAGTTCGATACCGCCGGCGCTGTCCTCGCTGAAGAAGTCGTCGTAGAAGGAGACCATGTGGGTCTGCCCCTGGGCGAGGTAGAAGCGATAGTTCCAGGTGGTGAAGGCGGTGCCCCACATCGAGGCGCGCGCGCGGGTGGTCCACTCCAGCCCGGAGAGCAGCAGATGGACCGGATCGAACCAGCGCTCGGGATTGCCGAGGTTGGAGGAGACGTTGAAGAAGAGCACCTGCACGGCGTCATAGGCGCGGGTGTACTGACCGAAACGGGCGTCCGGGTACTGCCAGCCGAGGGTGTTGAGCAGCCCCGGCACCAGCTGGCCGGCGCCGTCGTCGAAGGCCGAGGCGATCTCGGGGTCGAGGTTCTCCTGCGCGCCCCACACCCCGTCGGCCTCGAGCGCGCGCTCGAACAGGTCCTCGGAGATCACCCCGTTGGAGGAGTCGACCAGGACTCGCACCCGCTCGACCCCGGGGAAGCGCCGGGCGAGCGCGGGATAGTTGTAGAGCACGCCGTAACCGCCGGCGCTGGCGCCGACCAGGACGATCTCCTCGGGCGGCTCACCGACTTCGTTGGCGTAATAGTCGGCGAGGTACTCGAGCACCGCGATGACGTTGTCGTGCCCGCGATGATAGATGGTCCAGTCGCCGCCGTCGGGCAGCGGATAGCTGGTGTCGCGCGCGCCCAGGTGCAGGTCGCCGGTGCAGTACGGCAGATAGACCTGGAGATGGTCGCGCAACGGGTTGTCGTCGCGATCGATGTCGAACACCCCGCCGAAGCCTGCCAGCTCCGCGGGGGTCTCGTCGACCTCGGGGTAATAGAGCACGTCGCCGTCGAGCGCGGCGTCGATACAGGTGCCGGCGTCCCAGCAGGCGCCACCGCCGTCGAAGAACAGCAGCAGTCGTGCGGGATCACCGTCGCGGACGAAGAAGGCGTAGTCGGTGTCGGTGGCCACCACCTCACCCTCCTCCAGCCGCGGCGAGCCGGAGCAGGCGGGGGTGCGAAACACCCCGTCGGTGTCGACGAAGGACGCGGCGGCATCGATCCGCTGCCAGTCTTCGGCGCTGGCAACATGGGGCGCGAGCGCGGTGGCGACGAGCAGGGCGCACAGGGTCAGTCTGGAGACTTCCATGGGGCATCACCTCAATGTGATCACGATCCAGGGAGACGCGCCCGACGATTGGCCGGGGCGTGTCTCCCGCTTCCCTCCCCCCGATCCATCGAACAGGGGCGAAGACATGGACGGGCGCGCCGACGCGCCGCGTCATCCAGACGCCATGATACGCCGCGCCCGCCGGCGGCGGGCGCGGGCGCGATCGCGGGGATCAGTCGACCCAGACCCGGGCGTTGCGGAACAGCCGCATCCAGGGCGCATCCGCGCCCCAGCCATCCGGGTGCCAGCTGTGCTGCACGGTGCGGAAGACCCGCTCGGGGTGCGGCATCATGATGGTCACCCGACCGTCGTCGGTGGTCAGACCGGCGATGCCCTCGGGCGAGCCGTTGGGGTTGGCCGGATACTGCTCGGCGACATGACCGTCGTTCTCGACATAGCGCACCGCCACCGCCGCGCGCGCCGCGGCGAGATGGGCCTCGTCGCGGAACTCGGCGCGTCCCTCGCCGTGGGCCACCGCCACCGGCATCCGCGAGCCGGCCATGCCGGCGAGCAGCAGCGAGCGGGTGTCGGCCACCTCGAGCATCAGGGTACGGGCCTCGAACTGCTCGGAGCGGTTGCGCACGAAGCGCGGCCAGTGACCGGCGCCGGGGATCAGCTCGTGCAGGTTGGAGAGCATCTGACAGCCGTTGCACACGCCCAGGGCGAAGGTGTCGGTGCGCTCGAAGAAGGCCTGGAACTGATCGCGGGCGCGGGCGTTGAAGAGGATGGTCTTGGCCCAGCCCTCGCCGGCGCCGAGCACGTCGCCGTAGGAGAAGCCGCCGCAGGCGACCAGACCGCGGAAGCGGCTCAGCTCGGCGCGACCGGCAACGACGTCGGAGAGATGCACGTCGACGCACTCGAACCCGGCGGCGTGGAAGGCCGCGGCCATCTCCACCTGACCGTTGACGCCCTGCTCGCGCAGGATCGCCATCGGCGGGCGCGCGCCACGGGCGATATAGGGCGCGCTGAGGTCCTCGGCCGGGTCGAAGCCGAGGCTGGCGTTGAGCCCGGGATCGGCGGCATCGGCGATGCGCGCATAGGCCTCGTCGGCGCACTCCGGGTCGTCGCGCAGCGTCTGCATGCGATGGCTGGTCGCCGACCAGGTGCGCTGCAGCTCGGCGCGGGTGGCGGCGAACAGGGTCTGCTCACCGCGCCGGATGCGCACCCGACCATCGACCGAGGGCGCGCCGAGACGGGTCACGCAATCGCCCAGACCAACCGACTCGAACTCGGCCAGCACCGCAGCGCGCGCCGCGCTCGGCACCTGCACCACCGCGCCCAGCTCCTCGTTGAACAGCACCGCCAGGTCGTCGCCGGCGAGCGGCGCGAGATCGATGTCGAGCCCGCAACGACCGGCGAAGGCCATCTCGGCGAGGGTGGCGAGCAGACCGCCGTCGGAGCGGTCGTGATAGGCGATCAGGTGGCCCTGGGCGCGCAGCGTCTGGATCGCGGCGAAGAAGCCGCTGAGCAGCGCCGGGTCGTCGAGATCGGGCGCGACCTCGCCGAGCTGGCCGTAGACCTGCGCCAGACAGGAGCCGCCGAGCCGGTTGGCGCCCCGCCCGAGATCGACGAGCAGCAGCTCGGTGTCGCCGAGGTCGGTGCGCAGCTGCGGGGTCAGGGTGGTGCGCGCGTCACGCACCGGGGCGAAGGCCGAGACGATCAGCGACAGCGGCGCGGTCATCTCGCGCCGCTCGCCCTCGGGCCCCTGCCACACCGTCTTCATGCTCATCGAGTCCTTGCCGACCGGGATGGCGATGCCGAGCGCCGGACACAGCTCCAGGCCCACGGCGCGCACCGTGTCGTAGAGCCGCGCGTCCTCGCCGGGATGACCGGCGGCGGCCATCCAGTTGGCCGAGAGCTTGATGTCGCCGATACGGGCGATGTCGGCCGCGGCGATGTTGGTCAGCGCCTCGCCGACCGCCATCCGCCCCGAGGCCGGGGCGTCGAGCAGCGCCAGCGGGGTGCGCTCGCCCATCGCCATCGCCTCACCGGTGTAGCCCTGGTAGTCGCTCAGGGTCACCGCGCAGTCGGCCACCGGCACCTGCCAGGGACCGACCATCTGATCGCGCGCCACCTGACCGGTGATGCTGCGGTCCCCGATGGTGATGAGGAAGCTCTTGTCGGCCACCGTGGGCAGACCGAGCACCCGCTCGACGGCCTCGTCGAGGGTGATCGCGGCGGTGTCGAGCGGCGCACGGCGCGGGCTGACGTGACTGACCTCGCGGTGCATCTTCGGCGGCTTGCCGAAGAGCAGCGACATCGGCATGTCGATCGGGGTGTCGTCGAGCTGACGATCGCCGAGCTTGAGTTCCTCGGACGCGGTCGCCTCGCCGACCACCGCGTAGGGGCAGCGCTCACGCTCGCAGATGGCGCGGAAGCGCTCGAGCCGCGCGGCGTCGACCGCCAGCACGTAGCGCTCCTGGGCCTCGTTGCACCAGATCTCCATCGGCGACATGCCGGGATCGGCGTTGGGCACCTCGCGCAGCTCGAAGCGCCCGCCGCGCTCGCCGTCGTGCACCAGCTCGGGCAGCGCGTTGGACAGCCCGCCGGCGCCGACGTCGTGGATGAAGAGGATCGGGTTGTCCTCGCCGAGCGCCCAGCAGCGGTCGATGACCTCCTGACAGCGGCGCTGCATCTCGGGGTTGGCGCGCTGTACCGAGGCGAAGTCCAGGTCCTCGGCCGAGGCGCCGGTGGCCATGCTCGAGGCCGCGCCGCCGCCGAGCCCGATCAGCATCGCCGGACCGCCGAGCACGATCAGCGGGGTGCCGGCGGGGAAGGACTGCTTGTTGACGTGCTCGGCGCGGATGTTGCCGAGCCCGCCGGCGATCATGATCGGCTTGTGATAGCCGCGCAGCTCGTCCTCGCCCTCGGCGAGACCGGGGACGGTCTGCTCGTAGGTGCGGAAGTAGCCGGCGAGATTGGGGCGGCCGAACTCGTTGTTGAAGGCCGCCGCGCCGATCGGCCCCTCGAGCATGATGTCGAGCGCCGAGACGATGCGCCCGGGCTTGCCGTGGTCGACCTCCCAGGGCTGCTCGAAGCCGGGGATGCGCAGGTTGGAGACCGAGAAGCCGCACAGCCCGGCCTTGGGCTTGGAGCCCTGGCCGGTGGCGCCCTCGTCGCGGATCTCGCCGCCGGAGCCGGTGGCCGCGCCGGGATCGGGGGCGATGGCGGTCGGGTGATTGTGGGTCTCGACCTTCATCAGCACGTGGATCGGCTCGGCGTGCGCGCCGTAGACGCCGCTGTCGGGGTCGGCGAGGAAGCGCTGCCCCATGCTGCCCTCGATCACCGCCGCGTTGTCGCTGTAGGCCGAGAGCACGCCCTCGGGCGCGCACTGGGTGGTGTTGCGGATCATCGCAAACAGCGAGCGCTGCTGCGCCTCGCCGTCGATGGTCCAGTCGGCGTTGAAGATCTTGTGACGACAGTGCTCGGAGTTGGCCTGGGCGAACATCATCAGCTCGACGTCGCTGGGGTTGCGCCCGAGCGCGCCGAAGCTCTCGGCGAGATAGTCGATCTCGTCCTCGGAGAGCGCGAGCCCCAACTCGGTGTTGGCCGCGACCAGCGCCGCGCGCCCGCCGCCGAGCAGATCGACGCGACGCAGTGCGCGCGCCTCGGCGCGCACGAACAGCTGCTCGGCCTCCTCCAGCGCGCCCAGCACCACCTGGGTCATGCGGTCGTGGAGCAGCTCGGCGGCGCGCGCCAGCAGCGCCGCCTCGGGCACCGTGCCGTCCTCCAGGGTGACGTAGTAGGCGATGCCGCGCTCGATGCGCTCGACCGCCGCCAGCCCGCTGTTGTGGGCGATGTCGGTGGCCTTGGTCGACCACGGCGAGATGGTGCCGGGGCGCGGCACCGCCAGCGCCAGTCCGCCCTCGGGGTCGTGCTGGGGCAGGCTCGGGCCATAGCTCAGCAGGCGTTCGAGCACCTGCTGCTCGGACCAGTCCAGCGGGCGCGAGAGCTGGGCGAAATGAACGTATTCGGCATAGACCCGCAGCGGACGGGCGGTATGCGCGCTCAGCCGCTCGGCGAGCTTGCGTAGACGGAGATCGGAAAGGGCGGGCGCGCCACGGAGGACCAGCATTGGCAATGTGCTCATGGTTCGGGTTTCAAGCGAAGACCGAACATGATACTTGACCAAGGCCCCAAAAATCGCCACCCGGGACGCGATTTTCGCCCCGGGTGGCGCCCCAACCGTCGGTGGCCCGGGGCGCGACTCAGGCGCCGGGCTCGCCGGGTCGGTCGAGCAGCAGCGCATCGCGCAGCTGCAGCGCGCCGACCCCGAGCAGCCCCCCGATCACCACCAGCAGATAGATCACCGCGACGGGCTGCTGCAACAGCACGAAGCCGAGCAACGCGAGCCCCGCAGCGAGTTCCGGCAGACCGCCGCGCCACTGGCGGCGGCGCGCACCGGAACCACCCCGACGCTTCGGGGTACGGACGAACTCGCTGCGATGACCGAGCAGCGCCTCGGCCCCGGCGCGGGCATTGGAGAGCAGCAAGCCGCTGGTGAGCACCAGGGCACCGGCGACCTCGCGCGCGGTCTCCCGCACCCCGCCCCCGTGACCGGCGAGCAGCAGGAAGCCGACCGGCGCGACCAGCCCGAGCACCGAGGCGGTGATCGCCACCGTGCCCAGCAGCGCGCCGCCGACCGCCGCCCCGGCGATGAACGGCAGCCCCATCAGCAGACACAGCGAGCCGAGCAGGAAGGCCAGCGGCTGGGCCAGCTCGAGACCGATCAGCAGCTTCTGCCACGGCGCCAGGCGCGGGCTCGACCAGACCATCGGGGCGAGCTTGAGGAAGCACTGGGCGAAGCCCTTGCTCCAGCGAAACTGCTGGGCGCGCCAGGCGCGCGTCGAGGTCGGCAGCACCGCCGGCACCTCCAGCGCGCCGAGGAAGGCCGAGCGCCAGCCGCGCAGGTGCGCGCGCAGACTCAGGTCCAGGTCCTCGGTGAGGGTGTCGCCGTGCCAACCGCCGGCGGACTCGATCGCCGCGCGACGCCACACCCCGCCGGTGCCGTTGAAGGGCACCGGCAGGCCGAGCCGCCAGCGCGCCTCCTGCTCGACGCGGAAATGGGCATCGAGCAACCGCGCCTGCACCCGGGTGAGCAGGCTGTGGTCACGGTTGCGGTGCGCCCAGCGGGTCTGCACATAGGCCAGCCCCGGATCGGCCTCGAGCACCGCCACGGTGCGACGCAGGAAGTCCGGCGGCGGTGCGAAGTCGGCGTCGAAGATCGCCACCAGCGGCGCCTCCGAGCACTCCAGTCCGGCGGCCAGGGCGCCGGCCTTGAAGGCGGTGCGCTCGCGCCGGTGGATCAGCTCGACGCGCAGCCCGGCGGCACGGGCGCGGGCCACCGCCTGCTCGCTGAGCGCCAGCGAGTCGTCGGTGCTGTCATCGAGCACCTGTACGTGCAGCCGCTCGCGCGGCCAGTCGAGCGCGGCCATGTGTTCGAGCAACGGGCCGATCAGTTCGCCTTCGTTGTAGAGCGGCAGCTGCACCAGCACCTCGGGCAGTCGCTCGGGATCGAGTGCGGCGCTGGCGAGCGCTCGCCGGGGCGCGAGCAGGCGCGCCAGACTCAGGGTCGCCAGATTGGCGGAGAACAGCGTCAACACCACCAGGGTGAGCGCGAGGAGCGGAATGAGCAACCATTCCAGTGCAGTCATAGCGATCGGTATCCGTCAGGCTTCAACAACACCACCCCGACGCCGTAGACGTCGGGGTGGCAGGGAGGTGGCGGCGTCACGCGGACGCCGGCGCGGGAAAATCACTGGGATCGATGAGGGATTCTACGCCCTCGCGGGACGGACGCAATGCGGCCAGCGGCCAGCGGCCAGCGGCCAGCGGCCAGCGGCCAGCGGCCAGCGGCCAGCGGCCAGCGGCCAGCGGCCAGCGGCCAGCGGCCAGCGGCCAGGATTGAACCGCAAAGCCGCGAAGCGCGCAAAGTGAATGATGTGTGATGTCGGCGTGCGGCCGCAGGCGGTGCGGGTCCGCACCCACTGACGGCTGGTCGCTGGCGACCTCCCTCACCCCTCCACCCGCACGCGGAACCAGAGGGCGTAGAGCGCCGGCAGGAACAGCAGGGTGATGGCGGTGCCGACCAGGATGCCGCCGATCAGCACATAGGCCAGCGGTCCCCAGAAGGTGTCGGTGGCCAGCGGCAGGAAGGCGAGGATGGCGGCGACGGCGGTGAGCACCACCGGTCGGGTGCGGCGCACCGTGGCCTCGATCACCGCGTCGCCGCGGGCCATGCCCGCGGCGAGGTTGACCTCGATCTGCTGGGCGAGGATCAGGGTGTTGCGCATCAGGATACCGGCCAGCCCGAGCATCCCCAGCAGGGCGACAAAGCCGAACGGACGATCGCCGACCAGCAGCGCCAGGGTCGCGCCGATCACCCCCAGCGGCGCGGTCGCCACCACCATCAGGGTGCCGGAGAAGCTGCGCATCTGCAGCATCACCACGATCAACAGCAACGCCAGCATGATCGGCTGTACCCGCTGGATCGAGGCGTCGGCCTTGGCCGACTGCTCGACCGCGCCGCCGATGTCGATGCGATAGCCCGGCGGCAGGGTCGCGCGCAGCTCGGCCAGTCGCGACCAGATCGCCATGGTGACGTCCGGCGGCTGGGCACCGCTCACCTCGGCCTGCACCGCGATGAAGGGCTCGCGGTTATAGCGTTTGAGCACCGGGTCCTCGAAGCCGATGCTGAAGCTGCCGGCCTGGGCCAGCGGCACGGTGCGCCCGTCGAGCGTCTTCAGGGTGAGGTCGGCGAGCGCCTCGGCCCGCACCGCCTGGTCCTGGCTGCCGCGCAGCACCAGCGAGACGTTGCGGATGTCCTCGCGGATCTCGGTGGCGACGATGCCGGTGAGCGCGTACTGCATCTGCTGGGCGATCTCGCGCGGGGTCAGCCCGATCAGTCGCAGCCGGTCGGGGTCGAGCGCGAGACGCACCACCGGCACCCGCTCGTCCCAGTCGAGATGGGCGCCGCGGGTGTGCGGATCGGACGCGACCAGGGCGCGCACCCGGTCGGCCAAGGCGCGCAGCTGCAACGGGTCGGGCCCGACGACGCGGAAGGTCACCGGCCAGATCACCGGCGGGCCGTAGAGCAGCCGGTGCACCCGCACCCGCGCCTCGGGGAAGTCGCCGGCGGCGATGTGCGACTCCAGCCGCGCGATCAGCGCATCGCGCGCGGCGACGTCCTCGGCCACCACGATCAGCTTGGCGAAGGCCGGGTTGGGCAGCTCGGGGTTGAGCGCGAGGAAGAAGCGCGGCGCGCCGGCGCCGACATAGCTCGACACCGAGGCGATCCCCGGGGCCTCGGCCAGGACCGACTCGACACGACGGGTCACCGCGTCGGTCGCGCCGATGCTGCTGCCCTCGGGGAGATAGATGTCGACCAGCACCTCGGGGCGGTCCGAGCTGGGGAAGAACTGCTTCTGCACCGGACCGGCGAGCCCGGCGACGGCCAGCGCCAGCAGCGCGAAGGTGAAGCCGACCACCAGCCGCTTGTGGCCCACGCAGCGGCGGATCAGCGCGCGTAGCCGCTGGTAGAGCGGGCCGTCGTAGCCCTCGCCGTGATCCTTGCCGGGCCTGGGGTCGGCGAGCAGCAGCGAGCCCAGATAGGGGGTGAAGGTCACCGCCACCAGCCAGGAGACGAGCAGCGCGAAGGCCAGCACCCAGAAGATGTTGCCGGCGTACTCCCCCACCCCGGAGCGGGCGAAGCCGATCGGCACGAAGCCGATCGCCGTCACCAGGGTGCCGCTGAGCATCGGCGCGGCGGTCACCGTCCAGGCGTGGGCGGCGGCGCGCAATCGGTCCCAGCCGGCCTCCATCTTCACCAGCATCATCTCGATGGCGATGATGGCGTCATCGACCAGCAGCCCGAGGGCGATGATCAGCGCGCCGAGCGAGACCCGGTCGAGATCGATGCCGCGGATCAGCATCAGCAGGAAGGTCAGCCCCAGGGTCAGCGGGATGGCGATGCCGACCACCAGTCCGGCGCGCCAGCCGAGGGCGACGAAGCTCACCAGCATCACCACCCCGACGGCGACCAGGAACTTGATCTGGAACAGGTCGACGGCGTGGGCGATGGCGTCGGCCTGGTCGGTCAGCCGGGTCAGGGTGATGCCGAGCGGCAGCTCCGCCTCCAGACGCGCGACGAAGTCATCGAGCCGCGCGCCCAGCTCCAGCCCGTTCTCGCCGCGCCGCATCACCACCCCGAGCAGCACCGCGTCCTCGCCACCGGCGCGGACCAGGTACTCGGGCGGGTCCTCGTAGCCGCGGCGCACCTCGGCGACCTCGCCGAGACTGACCAGCTGGCCACCGACGCGCAGCGGCACCCGGCGGATCTCCTCCGGGTCGCGCAGCCCGACATCCAGGCGCAGCGCCAGACGCGGCCCCTCGGTCTCGACGAAACCGGCCGGCAGCAGCTGGTTCTGTGCCTGCAGCGCGTCCATCACCGCCTGCGGGGTGAGCTGCAGGTTGGCCAGCCGGGCGTGATCGAACTCGACGAAGAAGCGCTGCGGACGCTCGCCGAGCAGTCGCGCCTTCTGCACCCCCTCGACCCGCGCCAGACGGTCGCGCACGCGCTCGGCCTCGCGCACCAGCAGGCGCGGCTCGAGCCCCGGCGCCGCGAGCGCATAGAGGGCGAAGTAGACGTCGGAGAACTCGTCGTTGACGAAGGGGCCGCGCACCCCGGCGGGCAGGCTCGGGGCGGCGTCCTGCATCCGCTTGCGTACCTGGTAGTAGAGCTCCGGGATCTCCTCCGAGGGGGTGTAGTCCTGGAACTCGACGAGCAGGTCGACGCGCCCGGGGCGCGCGGTGGTCTCGACCTTGTAGAAGTAGGCGACCTCCTGGATGCGCTTCTCCAGCGGCTCGGCGACCAGATCCTGCATCTGTCGCGCGCTCGCCCCCGGCCACTGCGCCGAGACCACCATCACCCGCACGGTGAAGGCGGGGTCCTCGGCGCGACCGAGCTGGAGGAAGGCCATCAGCCCGACCAGCGCGGTGAGCAGGATGAAGAACAGGGTGACGGAGCGCTCGCGCACCGCGAGCGCGGAGAGGTTGAAACGTCCCTCGCTCATGGCCGCACCCGCACTCGCTGACCGGGTTCGAGCCGATCGACCCCGAGTGCGACGATCGGGGTCCCGGGGGCGAGCCGGGTGTGGATCTCCACCCCGCTGTCGAACAGCCCCAGCACCCGCACCGGCTCGGCCACCACCTGCTCGCCGTCGATCCGAAACACCTGGGCGCCGCGACCGCGTTCGAGCACGGCGCCCAGGGGCACCCGCGCCACCAGGCCCGCGGCAGCGTCGAGCGGGCTGGTGAAGCGCAGGGTGACGGTGGCGCCGAGCGGCGCCGCGGCGCCCTCGATCAGTCGATAGCGGGCGCGCCAGGTCCGGGTGGCGGCGTCGGCCGCCCCGGCCAGTTCGCGCAACTCGGCATCGAAGCCCGCGCTCACGCCGAGCAGTCGCGCCGCGGCGTGCTCGGGCAGCGCCTCGAGCCGGTCCTCGGGGACCTCGACCTCGGCCTCGCGCGCGCCGTCCTCGGCGAGCACCGCAATCTGTTCGCCGGCGGCCACCACCTGTCCCGGCTGACCGGAGACGGCGATCAGCACGCCGCTGGTGGGCGCGCGCAGGGTGGCATAGCCGACCGCGTTGCGCGCCTGCTCGAGGCTCGCCTCGGCGGCCACCAGTCGCTCGCGCGCGGCACGCGCGGCGGTCTCGGCGCGATCGTACTCCTGCTGGCTGGCCAGGCGACGCTCGAGCATGTCGGCGAGACGCTCGCGCTCGCGCTCGGCGTTCTCGGTCTCGGCGCGGGCGCTGGCCACCGTGGCCTCGGCCGCCACCCGCTGCTGTTCGACATCGGCCGGATCGAGGGTGAAGAGCGCAGCACCGGCCTCGACCCGCTCGCCGGCATCGACCGCACGGCCGACGATCGCCCCGCCGATGCGAAAGGCCAACGGGATCTCGTGACGGGCATGGACGCTTCCGGTGAGTCGCCAGACGGTGCCCGCGGCGGGTTCGAGGGTGGTCGCCAGCACCCAGGGCGGGGCCTCGGCGACGGCTTCGCTCCCGGAGGATTCGGGCTGACAGGCGCCGAGCAGCAGCGCCAGCGGAAGGATCAGGTAACGCACTCGCGGGACTCCACCCGTTCGTCGCTGAACGGGATTCGGTTATGGTCTGGACGGCCCCCGTGACGGGACCTATCCATTATTAATGTACGAAAGCGTTTAGTAAATGCAAAAGACCACGACCAAGCCAGAGGCCGCCACCACGCCACGCCGCGGTCGGCCACCCGATCCCGCCAAGCACCAGGCGATCATCGACGCCACCCGCGCGCTGTTCTTCGCCGGCTCGACCAAGGCCTTGAGCATCGAGGGCATCGCCCGCGCCGCCGGGGTGTCCAAGGTCACCGTCTATGCCCACTTCGGCGACCTGCAGGGCCTGGTCCGCGCCACCGTGCTCGCCCAGCGCGCGGAGATGACCGCGATCCTCGACCAGCTGCCGACCGACGCGCCGGGGCTGCGCCGCACCCTGATCGAGTTCGGCGGGGTGTTGATGGAGTTCCTCTCCAGCGAGGACTTCGTCACCATGCACCGGATGGTGGCGAGCCAGGCGAGCCAGCAGCCCTGGCTGGGACCGCTGATCTATCGCGAGGGTCCGACGGCCACCCGCGACAAGCTCGCCGATATCCTCGCCGAGGCGGTGCGCCGCGGCGATCTGCGGGCACACGACTGCACCCTGGCCGCCGAGCAGCTGTTGGGGATGTGGCAGGGGTTGCAGACCACCGGGCTGTTCAGCGGCGGCTGTCCGCGCGCGGACGCGGCGACGCTGGCGCGCCGGATCGAGCAGGGGGTGGAGGTGTTGTTGCGCGCCTACGCCCCGGAGCCCGCCGACTGAGGACGGGTGACGGGGCGGAGCGGCGCATCGATGGGTTCAGCCGCGCCGTTGGCGCAGCGCTTCGTAAAGACAGACCCCGGCAGCGACCGAGACGTTGAGGCTCTCGACCTGACCGAGCATCGGCAGCCGCACCAGGGCGTCGCAGCGCTCCCGGGTGAGGCGGCGCAGCCCGCTGCCCTCGCGGCCCATCACCAGCCCCAGCGGGCCGCGCAGATCGGCGCCATAGAGCTCGGCATCGGTCTCGCCGGCGGTGCCGATCAGCCAGATGCCGCGATCCTTGAGCCGGTCCATGGTGCGTGCGAGGTTGGTGACCTGGACATAGGGCACAGTCTCGGCAGCACCGCTGGCGACCTTGCACGCCACCGGGGTCAGCCCGACGGCGTTGTCCTTGGGCGCGACCACCGCATGCACGCCGACGGCGTCGGCGCTGCGCAGACAGGCGCCGAGGTTGTGCGGGTCCTGCACGCCGTCGAGCAACAACAGCAGCAGCGGCGTCTCGAGGGCGTCGAGCAGACGATCGAGATCGGCCTCGGCGCGCGCCGCGGGCACCCGCACCCAGGCCACCGCGCCCTGGTGGTTGGCGCCCTCGGCGGCGCGCTCCAGGGTGTCGCGGTCGACCTGACGGACCTCGACGCCGGCGGCGCGCGCCAGCTCGGCGAGCTCACCGAGACGACGGTCGCGCCGGCTGCGTTCGAGCCAGAGCGCGCCGACCCCCTCGGCGCCGAACTTCAGCGCCGCGCGGGCGCTGTGGATCCCGGCGACTGCGGCACAGTCCTTCATGCCTGCGGGGCCCCGTTGCCATTGCCGTTACCGTTGCCGCTCTTGTTGCGCTTGCGCCGGTTGCGCGAGCGCGGCTTGCGCGCCTTGGTCTCAGCCTTCGAGGCCTCGTCACCCGAGGGCGCCACCGGCTGCTGCGCGGGTGCGGCGACGGACTCGGGCGTCGTCTTCTTCGGCTTGCGCTTGCGCGGACGCTTCTTCGCCGGCGTGGGGGCATCCCCGCCCTGCTCACCCTGGGGAGCGGGCTCGGCCGCGGGCTCCGGCTGCACCTGCTGCACCTGCTGCGTCTGCTCGGACGCGGCGGGTTGGCGCGCACCCTTGGGCTTGCGGCGCGACTTGCGCGGCTTCGGCGTCTCCTCGGCGGCGAGCTCGGGCGCGGGCGAGTGCTCGACGACCGGCTGCTCGACCGACTCGACCGGCTGCTGCGGTTGACCCTCGGCGCGCTGCTTGCGGCTGCGACCGTTGCGCTTGCGGCTGTTGCGCGAGGCGCCGGGCTTGGGCGCGCGCTTGGGACGCGTCGACTCGGCGAGCACGAAGTCGATCTTGCGATCGTCGAGGTTGACCGCCGCGAGCTGCACCCGCAGCCGATCGCCGAGCCGGTAGACGGTGCCGGTGCGCTCGCCGTCGAGCCGGTGCCCGATGGGATCGAAGTGGTAGAAGTCGTTGTCGAGCGCGGTGATGTGCACCAGACCGTCGATATGGACCTCGTCGAGCTCGACGAACAGGCCGAAGGAGTTGACGCTGGTGATGGTGCCGTCGAACTCCTGACCGAGCTTGTCGCGCATGAACTCGCACTTGAGCCAGTCGGAGGCGTCGCGGGTGGCCTCGTCGGCGCGCCGCTCGGTGCCCGAGCAGTGCTCGCCGGCCTGCTGCAGCTCGGTCTTGGAGTAGTCGAGATCGGCCGCGGTGGCGCCTGCCAGCACCTGCTTGATGATGCGATGGACGATGAGGTCGGGGTAACGGCGGATCGGCGAGGTGAAGTGGGTATAGGCGTCGAAGGCGAGGCCGAAGTGCCCGGCGTTGTCGGAGCTGTACATCGCCTGCTGCATCGAGCGCAGCAGCACGGTCTGGATCAGGTGGCGATCGGGGCGATCCTTGACGTAGTCGAGCAGCTCGGCGTAGTCGGCCGCAGTCGGCTTGGCGCCGCCGGGCAGACGCAGCCCGAGCTGACCGAGGAACTCGCGCAGGTCGCTGAGCTTCTCCTCGCTGGGGGTGTCGTGGATACGGAAGATCGCCGGGATGCGGCGACGCTCGAAGAAGCGTGCGGCGGCGACGTTGGCCGCGAGCATGCACTCCTCGATGATGCGATGGGCATCGTTGCGGATCACCGGGACCACGCCGGAGATGCGGCCCTGGTCGTTGAACTCGAACTTGCTCTCGGTGGTGTCGAAGTCGATCGCACCGCGCTCGGCGCGCGAGCGCTGCAGCACCAGGAAGAGCTGATAGAGCTCGTGGAGATGGGGCAGCACCTCGGCATGCTGCTCACAGAGCTCGGCATCGCCGGCGTCGAGCATCGCCCAGACCTCATCGTAGGTCAGACGCGCGTGCGAGCGCATCACCGCCTCGTAGAAGCGGCTGCGGATCATCTTGCCCTCGTCGTTGAGATAGAGCTCGGCGGTCATGCACAGCCGATCGACGTGGGGGTTGAGCGAGCACAGCCCGTTGGAGAGCACCTCCGGGAGCATCGGGATCACCCGGTCGGGGAAATAGACCGAGTTGCCGCGGGCATAGGCCTCCTTGTCGAGCGCGGTGCCGGGGCGGACATAGCTCGAGACGTCGGCGATACAGACCAGCAGCTTCCAGCCCTTGGGGGTGCGCTGGCAGTAGACGGCGTCGTCGAAGTCGCGCGCGTCGGCCCCGTCGATGGTCACCAGCGGCAGCTTGCGCAGGTCGACACGCCCCGCCTTCGCCTCTTGCGGCACCTCCGCGGAGAGCCCGGCGATCTCGGCCTCGACCTCGACCGGCCACTCCACCGGCAGGTCGTGGGTACGGATGGCGATGTCGGTCTCCATCCCGGCGGCCATGTTGTCGCCGAGCACCTCGACGACACGACCGATCGGCTGAGTGCGACGGGTCGGCTGGTCGGTGATCTCGGCGACCACGATCTGCCCCTGGTCGGCGCCGGCATAGCGGTCGCTGGGGATGATGACGTCGTGGGCCAGACGCTTGTTGTCGGGCATCACGAAACCGACACCGCTCTCCTTGTAGAGCCGCCCCACCACCGAGCGGGTGTTGCGCTCGAGGATCTCGACCACCGCGCCCTCGAGCCGCCCGCGACGATCCCGGCCGCTGACCCGGACCACCGCGCGGTCGCCGTGGAACAGCGTGCGCATCTCCTTGTTGTAGAGATAGAGGTCGTCGCCACCGGCGTCGGGACGCAGGAAGCCGAACCCGTCGGGATGGCCGATCACCCGTCCGGCGATCAGGTCACGCTTGTTGACCAGACAGAAGGCGTCGTTGCGGTTACGCACCAGCTGGCCGTCGCGCACCATGGCGCCGAGACGGCGCTCGAGCGCGATCAGGTCCTGCTCGTCGTCGAGCCCGAGCACGCCGGTAAGCTCCTCGAAGGACTGCGGCGCGCCCGCTTCCTCCATGCGTTTGAGGATGAACTCGCGGCTGGGGATGGGGTTTGCGTACTTCTTCGCCTCGCGCTGGCGATGCGGGTCCGCGTGTCGCGCGGTCGATGAGGGTCTTCTTTTTGGCACGTGAATCCAGTCTGTCGGAAAAAAATCCAGTTTAGCGTTGACAGGGTCGGCTTGTCTCACTATTATTTGCCGCCTCGCCAGGGAGCGACGGGCCAAGACCCATCATCCCGACCCTCATGCCGAGGTGGCGGAATTGGTAGACGCGCATGGTTCAGGTCCATGTGGGCGAAAGCTCGTGGAGGTTCAAGTCCTCTCCTCGGCACCATCTCCTCTCCGAGATCCCCCTTCCCCGATCGCATCCGTCGAGTCGCTTGACCACAGAGTCATTCCAATGACGCTGCAGCGATCGAGTCGCACCCCTATGTTAGCCGAAAAGTCGCCGCTTCGCTTGCGAGCTGTCCGAGCCTCATCGCCAGGATCGGTCGAGACGACGGTTTTGCGCGCGCCACCACAGGGTCGCGCCGCGCCGCAACCCGTCAGAGCCGCACCTGATGATGCTCCAGCGGATGACCGAGCTGGCGGTAGTGACGATAGCGCGCCCGCCCCGCCTCGAGCACGCTCGGCGTCTGGTCGAGCGGCTCGCAGACCCGCGCGAAGGGCGAGAGGTCGTCCGGCGGCGTCAGCGCAAGATTGACCAGCACCTCGGTCGGCACCGGCGGGCGCGGATCGGCGCCGATCAGCACCGGGGTGAACTCGGCATCGACCTGCCCGACCAGCCCATGAGGCAGAAAACCGTCCTCGCGGAAGGTCCACAGCAGCCGGTCGAGATGGCGCGCCCACTCGCTCTCCGGACAATACACCAGCACGCGCAACCCTTCGGCACGGATGCGCTCGAGCAGGCGACAGGTGAAGATGAAGCGGTCGCCGCTGCTGTCCGCGGCAAGGGTGTAGAAGTCGATACGGGTCATGGGTCCAGAGCGCTGAGGCCGTGACGGCGGGATGATCGGACATGCGCGCCGACGGCGGCGCAACGGTGCGCCCATCATACCGATCGCGCGTCGACCACGCCTCACCGAGACGATGAATGCGATCGCTGGAGCGCCTTGCCGGGACGCAGAAACGAAAAAACCGACCAATGGTCGGTTTGCTTCTTTCGCTTCAGTCACGTCACTGGGACATGAGCTTGGAATATGGTGCCGAGGAGAGGACTTGAACCTCCACGAGCTTTCGCCCACATGGACCTGAACCATGCGCGTCTACCAATTCCGCCACCTCGGCATGAGGGTCGGGACGATGGGACCTGGCCCTTCGCTCCCTGGCGAGGACTGGAACTTTAAGGCTTCAGTCCGATCGTGTCAAGCCCATTTGAATCATCCGCCCCATTGCCCCCTTGGAGTCAGCCTCCATCGAGCCCCCTCCCCGCCCGGCGCCGGCGCATCCCGAGACTCAGCGCTCCCCCGGGGTCATCCGAGCGCGCGCCGCACCCAGCGTCACCAGGGCCGCATCGAAGTCGAAGCGCTCGATCTCGTGGGCGAGCGCGCGCAATCGATCCCCCAACGCCGCACGCAACAAGGGTTCGGCCTCCTCGAGCAAGTGCAACGCGGCGGCGTCATCCTCACGCAGCAGGCGTTCGAGTTCGTCGAGGGTCGAGGTGAAGTGACCGGGGTCAACCGCATCATCGATCGCAACGCGCTCATCCTGCCCTTCGGCCGCCAGTTCATCCAGCCCACGCTCGACCAGGCGCAGCCCCCGTTCGAGTTCGACCAGCAGCTCGGCACGCCGCTGGCGCGTCTTTTCGCTGTCGCGCTCGATCAGCGGGAGCAGCCGGATCAGCGGTTCGGTCACGGCATCGACGGCCACCGTCGCGGCGGCACCCTTGCAGGCATGCACCAATTGACGGGCGTGAGCCAGCTGATCACGGGCCAAGGCCTCGGCGATGCGCTCCGGCTCCCGGCCATGATCACGCAGGAAGAGCCGCAACAGCCGCAGGTAGGACTGGGTGCGGCCGCGCACCGCGCTCAACCCGCGCAGCCCGTCGATGCCCGGAAGCGCCGCCAGCCGTGCGGCCAACGCGGTATCGTCGGGCACGATCTCGGGCAGCGGGGGGCGGGCCGACTCGATGGACGGCGCACCATTCGAGAGCCACTTGAGCAGGATGCCGTAGAGGGTGTCGGGATCGACCGGCTTGGCGACGAAGTCGTTCATGCCGGCCCGCAGACACTGCTGCCGGTCCTCGTCGAAGACATTGGCGCTCATCGCCAGGATCGCCGGCTGCTGCTCCAGCTCCAGGGCGCGGATCCGGCGGGTCGCCTCCAGACCGTCCATCTCCGGCATCTGCACATCCATCAACACCAGCGCATAACGTTCCACCCCGACCTTGGCCACCGCCTCGGCGCCATTGTTCGCGATATCGACCCGGAGCCCGACCGACTGCAGCAGGTCGAGCGCCACCTCGCGATTGACCACATTGTCCTCGACCAGCAGCAAGCGGGTCCCGGAGAAGCGCTCGCGCAGCTCCGCCTCCTGGGACGGCGCGACGACATCGAGCTGCGGCGGCACCTTGCCACGCCCGCGCTGCAACCGGGCGGTGAACCAGAAGGTGCTACCGTGACCGGGCTGACTATCGACCCCGACCGCGCCGCCCATCAGCTCGGCCAGACGTCGGGTGATCGCCAGCCCCAACCCGGTCCCACCGTGACGACGGGTCGTGGAGGCGTCGGCCTGCTCGAAGGCGGTGAACAGGCGCACGCGCTGCTCCGGCGTAATGCCGATACCGGTATCACTGACCTCGAAACGCACCAGTACCTCATCGGCATGCTGCTCGAGCAGCCGCGCACGCAGCGCGATGCGACCGTGCTCGGTGAACTTGACGGCATTGGCGGCATAGTTGAGCAGCGCCTGGCGCAGCCGCGTCGGATCGCCGTACAGCCAGTGCGGCACATCGTCGCAATCGATCTCCACGGCCAGCCCCTTGACCCGCGCCTGATCGGCGATCAGCGAGCGTACGTGATCGAGGATCGCGAGCAGCGGGAAGTCGAGCTGGTGCAGCTCCATCCGTCCGGCCTCGATCTTGGAGAGATCGAGGATGTCGTCGATGATCGACAGCAGGTGACGTGCCGCGCCGCTGATCTTGTCGAGCCGTTCGCTCTGCGAGGGAGCCAGCTCGTCGCGCTGGAGCAGATAGGTGAGCCCGAGGATGGCGTTCATCGGGGTGCGGATCTCGTGGCTCATGTTGGCGAGGAAGGCACTCTTGGCACGGGTGGCCGCCTCGGCGCTCTCGCGCGCGCGTTCGAGTTCCACCGTCCGGTCGGCCACCAGCTCCTCGAGATGATCGCGGTGCTCGGCGAGCTCGCGCTCGATATGGCGCCGCTCGGTGACATCGGTCTTGATCGCCGCGTAATGGCTGATGCGGCCGTCGGGCTGGCGGATCGGGCTGATGATGGCGAACTCGATGAACTCCTCGCCGTCCTTGCGTCGATTGACGAACTCACCGCTCCACGAACGCCCGCCGGTGATCGTCCGCCACAGCTCGACATAGGTCTCGTGCGAGGTCTTGCCCGAGCGCAGCAGCCGCGGGTTCTTGCCGAGCACCTCCGCCTCGGTGTAGCCCGAGGTCCGCAGGAAGGAGTCGTTGACGAACTCGATACGACCCTCGAGGTCGGTGATGACGATGCTCTCCTGGGTCTGCTCGATCACCCGCGAGAGCCGTGTCACCTCTTCCTGGGCACGCTTGCGTACGGTGATGTCGCGACAGACACAGAACACCAGCCGGACCTCGCGATGCTCGATCTGATTGAAGGCGACCTCGACATCGATGCATTGGCCATCGCTGCGCCGCCACTTGGTCTCGAGGATGCCCGAGCCGAGTTCGAAGCGCTGCAGCACCTCCAGCGTCCGCTCACGCGACCAGTCCGGATCCCACTCCCAGAGCCGCAGCTGCAGCGCCGCCTCGAGCGAACAGCCGAGCATCCCGGCGAAGCTCTCGTTGGCCTCGAGCACACCGCCGTCCTGGTCGAGTATCACGATCGCATCGCGCGACTGCTCGATCAGGATCTTGCGCATCAGCGCCTCGTCGGCCTGGGCCTGCTCGGCACGGTGGATCTCGGTGATGTCGCGCGCGATCCCGAACACCCCGATGACCTCGCCATCCCCGTTGCGCAGCGGCCCCTTGGTGGTCTGCATGATGCGCTCGCCGGCGGCGCAGCTCAGGTGTTCGAGAAAGGTCGTGTTGACCCCGCGGGCGACGGTGTCATGGTCCCTGGCCATGACCTGAGCGGCCTGATCGGGCGGGAACAGCAGCCGGTCGTCCTGACCCAGCACCTCTTCGGCGCGATATCCCACCAGGGTGGTGGCGGCGCGATTGAAGAGCAGATAACGCCCTTCGAGATCCTTGGCGAAGATGGCATCGGGCGAGGCCTCGGCGATCGCCCCGAGCAGGTTCAGCGCGCGCAACCGCTCGTCGTGCGAATGACGCAGCCGCTCGGCATAGAGCAGGCGCTGACGCTGGCGCAACAGCGCCGCGCCGGCCAGGACCATCAGCGCCGCCAGCAGCGCCGCCAGCACGATCCAACGCACATCGCGCACCACCCCGGCCCACAGCTCGCGACGATCGACCTTGGCGACCAGGAACCAGTCCACCCCGGGAACCGACAGCACCACGCCGAGCGAGGGCACCCCGCGATAATCCACCCCCTCGACCAGGGTGCCGAGCAATTCCGGGGCGAGCATCGCCTGCACTGCGATCACCCGCTCGGCAGTCAGCGGGGTCCGCGACCGCGCGGCGCTGTCCGGGCGATAGCGAAAGGCGTTGAGCGACACCACGGCATCGCCCTCGCGCCGAAACAGCAGCGATTCGCCCGAGGAGTTCGGCAGCGGCCAGAAGGAGAGCAGCGGATAGAGGTTCTCGGTGGGATCGTTGTGCAGCACCGCCACCGGCGGCGACTCCTGCTGATCGAGCGGCAGCGGCACCAGGAAGTCGACATGAAGACGGTCGCCGGCATCGCGATAGGGCCCCTGCACCACGACCTGCCGCACGACGACGGCCTGAGCCACCGCCTCGCTGAGCAACCCTGGCAGCGGTGCCCCGGGACCGCCGGCACCACAGAGTTGATCACCCTCGGGGCCGACCAAGCGCGCCTCGCCGAAATTGTTGAAACGGGCATACTCGAGGATCCGTGCGCACAACACCTCGCCCACGGCGGCGTCACCGGCCCGCCAGTCGCGATAGAGCCCGGCATACAGCCGGCTGGTCTGGATCATCCGCGCGTCACCGAGGCGCTCGTCGAGCCAGTGCTCGACCTGGCGCACCTTGAGCTCGGCGATGGTCTGCAGGGTCTCGGCGAGTGTCGTGCGCTGGTGCTCGTAGGAGAACCAGCCCCCGGTGATCGCCAGCGACACGATCGCCGTGAGCATCAACAGCACCGGCGGCCATTGCGCACGCGGCAACCTGGACGGTGGAGCCGGTTCCAGCGCCCGGTCCGCGGCGACGAGCAACAGCAGCGCGCTGGCGGCGACCAGCAGGGCGCCGGAGAGCACGCTCGCCATCACCAGCCAGGGCGGCCCACCACCCAGCGCAACCAGCAACAGGTCGGAGAACAGCACCCACAACCCGGCGACGATGACATATCCGATCGGCCACCGGCGCCCGGCATGTCCCTGCCCCCCGACGGTGGCGCGCCCCTGATCGGTCTTCATCGACGGGCGTTCACCCGGAAAGCCCTGGCGTGATGACCCGCTGCGGAGCCGCTATCCCATGATCGCGCCATCGCCTTCACCTCCATCTGAATGCTTGATTGGGCTGCACTGGAGCGGGCGCCGCGAATCACTGACCCGCCGTCACGACTGTCGCGGACTCATGCCTCGATCTCGCCGAATCGCGTGGCGATCTCGCAGAACTCATCGAAGCGCGCCATGAAGGCATCGGTGACATCCGGGTCGAAGTGCGTGCCCCGACCGGCGAGGATGATGTCGCGCGCCTCCGCAAATCCCATCGGCGCCTTGTAGACCCGGCGCGAGATCAGGGCGTCGAAGACATCGGCGAGCGCCATCAGTCGCGCGGCGATCGGGATGGCATCCCCGGCGAGCCCCTCGGGATAACCGCTGCCGTCCCACTTCTCATGATGATAGTGGGCGATGTCCTTGGCGAGTGCGAGAAACTCGACCGGACGCTCGGCATCGCGCTCGGCCTGCTCGATGGCGAGGCTGCCGAGTTTGGCATGGGTCTTCATCACCTCCCACTCATCGGCCGACAGACGACCGGGTTTGCGCAGGATGTGATCGGGGATACCGACCTTGCCGATATCGTGCAGCGGTGCCGAGCGCGCCAGCTCCTCGATGGTACGCCCGGCGAGGAAGGTCTCGAAACGCGGGTGTTCGCGTAGCTGCCTGGCCAGGGCGTGGACATAGCGCTGGGTGCGGCGCAGATGGTTACCGGTCTCGGGATCGCGGATCTCGGCCAGGTGCGCCAGGGCGAGGATGCTGACCTGCTCGGTCAGCACGTTGTCGCGCATCCGCCGCCTGATCTCCAGCTCGAGCTGGGCGTTGTGGTCACGCAACAGATCACGCGCGCGCTTGAGTTCGAGCTGGGTACGGACACGGGCGAGCAGGATGCGCGGATTGACCGGCTTGGCGATATAGTCGGCGGCGCCAACGTCGAGTCCGCGGGTCTCGGCCTCGTCGCTGTCCATCGCGGTGACGAAGATCACCGGGGTGTCGGCGGTCAGCGGATCGGCGCGCAGCCGCTCGAACACCGCATAGCCGTCCATGTCCGGCATCATCACATCGAGCAGCACCAGATCGGGGAGCGGCGCGCGACTGACCACGCGCAACGCCTTCTCGCCGGAGATGGCCACGCGCACCCGGAACTCCGGCTGCAGCAGCTCGCTGAGCACCACCAGGTTCTCGGGCGAGTCATCGACGAGCAGGATCGTCGAGCGGTTTCCATCGAGCATCGTCACCTCCTTTTGCCTGCCACCGGCCTCGACGCGACGCATCACCGGCAGGGCCTCACCCTGCCCCCGGCGCACTCGGCGAGTGCGCCGCACCCCGTGTGCGATCAGCGCTCGGCGCTCAGCGCCTCGACCCGCTGGAAGCCGCGCGGCAACAACCGACCGCGACGACCGCGATCACCGCGATAGGCCTCCAGATCACGCGGCTTGAGCGTCAGCTCGCGCTTGCCGGCGCGCACCCGCAGCACGCCATCGGGCGCGACCACCGCCATCGCCACCATCAGCTCCTCGCGCGCGGCGGCGCGGGCAGTGGGGATGGCGATCAGCTTGTTGCCCTTGCCCCGGCTCATCTCCGGCAGCTCCTCGAGGGGGAAGAGCAGCAGATGACCGCTGCTGCTGGCCACCGCCACCAGCGCGCCCTCGACCGCCGGGACCGCCACCGGGTCGAGCACCTCGGCACCCTTGGGCAAGGTCAGCACCGCCTTGCCACCCTTGGGCTTGGCCACCAGGTCGGCGGCGCGGGCGAGGAAGCCGTAACCGGCATCCGAGGCGAGCAGATAGCGCCCCTCGACGGCGGCCAGCACCGCCACGAAACGCGCCCCCGAGGGCGGGTCGAAACGCCCGGTGAGCGGCTCGCCCTGGCCGCGTGCCGAAGGCAGGGTGTGGGCCTGCAGGCTGTAGCTGCGTCCACGCGAGTCGAGGAAGGCCACCGCCTGATTGCTGCGCGCGCGCGCCGCGGCGAGGAAGCGATCCCCCGAGCGATAGTTGAATCCGACCGGGTCGACGTCGTGACCCTTGGCCGCACGCGCCCAGCCCTTCTCCGAGAGCACCACGGTCACCGGCTCGCTCGGCGCCAGCTCGGTCTCGTCGATGGCGTTCGCCGCGGCGCGCTCGACCAGCGGCGAGCGCCGCGCATCGCCGTAGCGCTCGGCGTCGGCGGCGAACTCCGCGGCGAGCAGCCGGCGCAGCGCCGCGGGGTCGTCGAGGATGGCGCGCAACTCATCGCGCTCGGCAGTCAGCGTCTCCTGATCGGCGCGGATCTTCATCTCCTCGAGCCGCGCGAGCTGGCGCAGTCGGGTGTTGAGGATGTAGTCGGCCTGGGTCTCGGTGAGCGCGAAGCGCGCCATCAGCACCGCCTTGGGCTCGTCCTCGGTGCGGATGATGGCGATCACCTCGTCGAGGTTGAGGAAGGCGATCAGCAGCCCATCGAGCAGATGCAGGCGCTCGAGCACCTTGTCGAGCCGGTGGTTGAGGCGGCGGCGCACCGTCTCGGTGCGGTAGGCGAGCCACTCGACGAGGATCTCGCGCAGGTTCATCACCCGCGGGCGACCGTCGAGCGCGATCATGTTCATGTTGACGCGATAGCTGCGCTCGAGATCGGTGGTGGCGAACAGGTGCGACATCAGCCGCGCGATATCGACCCGGTTGGAGCGCGGCACGATCACCAGCCGGGTCGGGAACTCGTGATCGGACTCGTCGCGGAAGTCCTCGATCATCGGCAGCTTCTTGGCATTGAACTGCTGGGCGATCTGTTCGAGCACGCGACTGCCCGAGACCAGGTGCGGCAGCGCGGTGATGACGATGTCGCCGCGCTCGACCTCGTAGCGCGCGCGCAACCGCACGCTGCCGCCACCGCTGTGGTAGAGCTTGCGCAGGTCGGCGGCGGGGGTGACGATCTCGGCCTCGGTGGGATAGTCGGGCGCGGGGACGAAACGCATCAGCGCGTCGACATCGGCCTCGGGGTGCTCGAGCAGATGGGTGCAGGCGCGCGCCAGCTCACAGAGGTTGTGCGGCGGGATGTCGGTGGCCATGCCGACGGCGATGCCGGTGGCGCCGTTGAGCAGCAGGTTGGGCAGACGCGCCGGCAGCAGACGCGGCTCCTCCAGGGTGCCGTCGAAGTTCGGCTGCCAGTCGACCGTGCCCTGCCCCACCTCGTCGAGCAGCACCTCGGCATAGGGCGCAAGACGCGACTCGGTATAGCGCATCGCCGCGAACGACTTGGGATCGTCGGGCGAGCCCCAGTTGCCCTGGCCGTCGACCAGCGGATAGCGATAGGTGAAGGACTGCGCCATCAGCACCATCGCCTCGTAGCAGGCCGAGTCGCCATGGGGGTGGAACTTGCCGAGCACGTCGCCGACGGTGCGCGCCGACTTCTTGAACTTGGCCGTCGCCGACAGCCCCAGCTCGGACATCGCATAGAGGATGCGCCGCTGTACCGGCTTGAGACCGTCGCCGACATGGGGCAAGGCGCGATCGAGGATGACGTACATGGAATAGTCCAGATACGCCTTCTCGGTGAAGGCCTTGAGTGGGCGCTGCTCCAGGCCCTCGGCGGAATAGCTGATGGTCTCGCTCATGATTCTCGATACGTCAGGGGTCGACACGCAAGGAAACCCATCATGATGCGCCAAGGCGGCGCCGAGGACAAACCAGGGGACTCACCCCTGTCGCGCCGTCCTGATCGCCGCCAGTCGCGCCTCGCGGATGCGCCCGGCGATCAACCGCGGTTCGGGGGCGGCGCGGGCGATGGCACCGACGTCGAGCGCGGCGACCGCCGCCTGCAATCGGCGCAGCAACGCCGCCTGCGGGTAGTCGCGCTCGGCATAGCCGGTGCGACCGCGGAAGTCGGCCTCGCAGGCGATCAGCATCTGCTCGAAACGCTCGGGCCGGCGCAGCGCATCGGTGCGCTCGAGCAGATCGAGCACCGTGGTGTCGCGCAGCTCCTCGACCTTGTGCACCAGCCCGTGCTGCCCGGCGGTGATGCGCGCCAGCTCGCGACAGCGGTTGGGCACCCGGAAGCGGTCGCAGACCGCCTCGAGCAGCTCGACGCTGCGCGCCTCGTGACCGTGGTGGCTGGGCAGGATCTCCGCCGGCGTGGTGCCCTTGCCGAGGTCGTGACAGAGCGCGGCGAAGCGCACCTCGAGCAGCGGCGAGAGCCGCGCGGCCATGTCGAGCACCAGCATCGCGTGCACCCCGGTATCGACCTCGGGGTGCCACTTGAGCGGCTGCGCCACCCCCCACAGCCGATCGAGCTCGGGCAGCAGCCGCGCCAGCGCGCCGCACTCGCGCAACACCTCGAAGAAGCGCGAGGGCCGGGGCTCGCAGAGCGCGCGCGAGAGCTCCTGCCACACCCGCTCGGGGACCAGGGCGTCGACCTCGCCGGCGGCGACCATCTCGCGCATCAGCGTCTGGGTCTCGGCGGCGACGGTGAAGCCGAGGTCGGCGAAGCGCGCGGCGAAGCGCGCCAGGCGGAGGATGCGCACCGGGTCCTCGGCGAAGGCCGGGGAGACGTGACGCAGCACCCGCGCCTCGAGATCGGCGAGCCCGCCATAGGGATCGACGATGCCGCCCTCGGCGTCCTCGGCCAGGGCGTTGACGGTGAGATCACGACGCAACAGGTCCTGCTCGAGGGTGACCTCGGGGGCGGCGTGCACGGTGAAGCCGTGATAGCCGGGGGCGGTCTTGCGCTCGGTGCGGGCGAGCGCGTACTCGTCCTTGGTGAGCGGATGCAGGAACACCGGGAAGTCCTTGCCGACCTGCTGGAAGCCGCGCGCGCGCAGGGTCTCGGCGCGCGCGCCCACCACCACGTAGTCGCGCTCGCGCACCACCCGCCCGAGCAGCCGGTCGCGCACCGCGCCGCCGACCAGATAGACACGGAGCCCGGCGGTCGCGGGGTCGGGTTGCAGGCTCGGATTGGGGGTCGGGTCGTCCACGGTCACCTCGGGCTGGTCTCGGATGGGTGATTATATCGGGACGATGCTTGCGGTTAGAATGCCCCATCGATTCCCCGCCCTGACCTGATGAAGGAGCGACGATGCGTTTTCTCGGCTATCTGATCCTGCTCGCCCTGCTCGGCTACGGGCTGTGGCCCTACTATGCCGTCTACCAGCTCGACGACGCCATCAACCAGGAGGACACCACCGAGCTGGCGGCCCTGGTCGACCTGCCGGCGATCCGCGCCAACTACAAGGCGCGGATCGCCGCGGGCGTCGAGGGCATGCTGCCGGCGGGCGAGGCCGGCGGGGTGATGCACTGGCTGCGCCAGAACGTCGGCGAACTCGGCGACGCCGCGCTCGAACAGGCCATCACCCTGCCCTGGGCGCGGCAGACGCTGCGCGAGGCGGTCGGGCGCGCCACCTCGCAGACCCCGCCCTATCTGCTCGCCGGCATCGACTACGCCTTCTTCGAGTCCTACGACCGCTTCCTGGTGCGTATCGGCCAACTCGGCAAGGCGCCGACCCATGTGCGTCTCGAACTCGAGGGGCGCGAGTGGCGGATCACCGACATCATCCGCTGAACCGGATCGCTGAACCGGGTCGTCCGACTCAGCGCGGCTGGAAGCCGATCAAGGTCATGTCATCGCGCCGCGGCTCGTCGCCCCGATAGTCCTCGAGCAGCTGCTCGACGGCGGCGAGCTGCTCGGCCAGACCGAGTTCGGCGTGGTGCTCCAGCCAACCCGCCAGACGGCGGCGACCGAGCAGCCGCCGCGGCTGCCCGCCCATGTGATCGGAGATGCCGTCGGTGAGCAGATAGAAGCGCGCCCCCGGCGCCACCGCGATGCGGTGCACCGGGATCTCGCCTGGGCTCGGCAGACTGCGATAGCCGAGGTGCGCGCGCGCGCCGCGGATCGTCTCCACCCGTCCGGCAGGATCCATGCACAGCAGCGGGATACCCGCGCCGGCGAAGCTCAGCTCGGCGCGCGCCGGCTCCCAGATCGCCACCGCCGCCTCCAGACCGTCGTCCGACTCGGCCTCGGGGTGATCCTGACGCAGTCGCGTACGCACCACGGCGTCGATCGCGCACAGGATGGTCGCCGGGTCGGCGCTGGCATGATCGCGCAGGATATCGGCCATCGCCGAGGCCAGCACCAGGGTGATGAAGGCCCCCGGCACACCATGCCCGGTACAGTCGGCGATCAGGATCAGATAACGCTCGTCGTCGAGCCGCTCGAGCCAGAACCAGTCGCCGCCGACCAGGTGCAGCGGCTCCCAGCACACCTGGATCTCGCGCACCCCGTCGCCCAGCGCGCCCTTGTCGGGCAACATCGCCGTCTGGATGCGCCGCGCGTACTGGATGCTCTCGAGCACCATGCGATTGGCCTTGCCCAGCTCCTGGTGGGCGGCGTCGAGCTCGGCGAAGGCCTGCTCGAGGGCATCGCGCTGCTGCTCGAGCTCCCGGGTACGCAACCGCACCCGCGCCTCGAGCTCTTGGGTGAGCGCGGTCAGCTCGGCCTGTGCCCGATCGCGCTGATCGAGCCCCCGCTGCGAGGCGGCGAACAGCTCACCGAGACGCGCGCGCAGCAACCCGAGCTCGTCGCCGCGATGATGGGGCAGGTGCGGCGGCGTCCACGCCCCCGGACACGCCGGGTCGACCGCCGCGATGGCCCCGGCCAGGCGCACCAGCGGGCGGGTGATCATCAGATAGAAGAGCAGCGCGACCAGCGCCGAGATCACCAGCGCGCGCGCCAGCCCGAGCAGCGCATCGCGACCGGCCTGGGCGAGGAAGCGCTGGGTCAACACCGCCGCCGAGAGTTCGACCTCGAGGACCCCGACCGGCTCCGCATCGGCCCCGGCAAAGCCGTAGTCGAGCGGCAGACGCATCCGGGTGACATCGGCGAACAGCCACGACCAGTCCTCGGCCAGCGCGCTTGCCGTCGGTTCGCGCACCCGTTCGGCGAGCACCCGACCGAAGTCGTCGCGCAGCTCGGCGCGACGCATCGAGGCGCGGGCGAAGAGCCCGTCGACGAGCTGGCGACCGAGTTCGGGATGGAGCTGATAGAGCGCCTCGGAGGCCGAGCCCTCGACCAGGGTCAGGGTCTCGCGCAGGTCGCGCTCGACATCGGCGCGCATCCCGCGCCAGTCGAGGAAGAGCTCGAGCAGCCCCACCAGCATCCCCAGCAGCAACACCACCGCCAGGGTGACGGCCGCCTGGCGGAAGGTCAGCCCGCGCCAGAACGGGATTTCGGGCGGGGCTGCGCCCTGTTGCAGGGACGTGTTCAATGGGCCTCCAGGGCGACGGTGCCGACACCATGGGCGCGTCTGATCGCCTCGACCCGCGCCGACTCGGTCGCCAACCAGCGGTCGAAGCGCGCCAGCAACCCGGTGTGCGCCCGGGTGGAGAGACGGTACTCACCCTGTGCCAGCGGCAGCCCGGGATCGAAGGCCAGGGCATCGGCGCGACCGAACAGCCGGCGCGACTGCTCGGCGGCGACCGCGACATTGGCATAGGCGGCATCGATCCGGCCGCTGTGCAGCTGGTTGAGCAGCGCGGCAAAGCCGGCATTCTCGCGCAGCACCGGCGTGCCGGTCTCCAGGCGCGACTGCCAGGCACAGGGGGTGAAACCGACGACGATCCCGAGGCGCTGCACCCGTTCGGGGCCCGCACCCAACTGGTCCGGGCGTACCAGGGTGGCGTCGGTGTAGGAGACCACCGGAGTGCTGAAGTGGAAGCGCTCACCGTTGCGCGCCGCACTGCGCCAGTCGGGGTCGTCGGGATAGATGAAATCGACCTCGTCGCGCAGCAGGCTGACGACCATCCGCGGCACCGGCAGCGGCTTGTAGTCGAACTCGATCCCGGCGGCGGCGGCGAAGGCGTCGAACAGCTCGCGGGCGAACCCCTCGAAGCGTCCGGTATGCGCGGCGTGATAGGGCAGATAGTCGATGTTCTCGACCCCGATCACATAACGCTCCCCGGCGGCCTGCGCGCCCCCCGGGAGCAGGATCAGCAGCAGTGCGACCAGCCGCGCGATCATGCGTCTGGAACGCCCTGCTCGGTCGCACCGGGCAACTCGGCCTCGGCCAACTCGACGCGATTGCGACCGTTGCGCTTGGCCGCGTAGAGCGCCCGATCGGCGCGCGCGATCGCCCGTTCCAGCGACTCGTCGATGGCGACCTCGGCGACGCCGATACTGACGGTCACGCGCAGCCGCGCGCCCTTCCACTGGGTCTCGGCCTCGGCCACCCGCACGCGCAGCCGCTCGGCGACCTCGGCGGCGGCCTCCAGGCGGATCTCCGGGAGCACTGCCATGAACTCCTCGCCGCCGAAACGCCCGGGGACGTCATCCTCGCGCAGCGCGCTGCGAAACAGGGTGCCGAAGTGCTCGAGCACCCGGTCGCCGGCGACATGACCGTGGGCGTCGTTGACCCGCTTGAAGTGATCGAGGTCGAGCAACAGCACCGACAGACCGCGCCGATGACGGGCCATGCGCTTGAGCTCGTGCTCGCCGAGTTCGAGCAGGTGACGACGGGTGTGCAGCCCGGTCAGCTCGTCGACCGAGGCGATCCGGCGCAGCTCCTGCTCGAGCTGCTCGCGCCGCTCGATCTCCTTGACCAGGGTGGCGTTGAGGGTGTTGAGCTCGCGCGCCTGCAGCGACAGGGTGCGGTTGGCGTCGTGCAGGTCGAGCTGCATGCGATCGCTGATGCGCACCAGCCGACGCGACTCGTGATAGCCGTCCTGATAGGCGCGGGCGAGCTGGCGCACCCCGTCGGCGACCTCGTCGAGACGCTCGAGCATCGCCTCGGCCTGACGGATCACCGCCTGCTCGTGGGCATAGAGCGAGAACTCTTCCTCGGGCTCATCGGCGCTCATGATCGGTGCCGGTCAGTCATCATCGAATTCGCAGAGCTCGAACACGGCGTGCTCGAAGTCCTCGCTGAAGTCCTCGCCGAATTCCTGCATGGTGTCGTCCTCGACATGGTAGTGCCAGCGGATGCGCACCCCGCGCCCGGCGCCGGCGGCCCGCTCCAGGCGCTGGAAGATGTTCATCAATGCCTTGGCGCTGCTGCTGTTGAAGTAGGACATGCGCAGCTCGACCAGCAGCGCGGGGGGCTGAGTCGAGTCCGTGGCGAGAAAGGCGTCGAGCGCCTGGATCACCGGACCGAAGAAAGCAGCAGCATCCTCGGGGTAGGACTCACCCTCGATGCGCAGACGGCGATTGGCGAAATCGAACTCAAGCAGCGGCGAGCGTTCGGTCGGTGCGCGATACAGCGTCTCCAACGTCTCCATCCTTCACTCAGATATAGGCCTTAAGACAGAAGAAGGAGCGATCCTCGGTGACTTCCACGAAGCCGAACTCGATCGGATCGGTCGAACGACGCGCGATCTCGATCAGACCGATGTTGCCCCCCCGACTATCGTCCTCCACCGGGGCGCGCAACCGCTCGCGGTAATAGGACTTGAGCGAGTCCTTGTCCATCGACGCGAGTTGCTCGAGCCGGCGTTGCAGCTCGGCGGCCTCGTCACGACACACCATGTTGCCGCAGACGACGAAGAAGCGGTCGCGCTCGCGACCGACCACGACCATCCCCGAGCTGAGTTCGACCGGCTTGCCGAGGTTGCCCTCGACCCGTTCGGCCGAGTAGCGGATGATGTTCTGCACCTGCTCGACGAAGATCGAGAACACCCGCTTGATCACCCGCGAGTCGGCATCCTCCAGACTCATCTTCTGCTTGAGCGCCTCGCCCAGCGAGAACAGGATCCCCTCGGAGAGATAACCGGCGAAGGAGAACACCACCCCGCGTTCCTGCAACTGCCGATGGAAGGCGAAATATTCCGTGGCGATCGACATAGCGAACACGACTCCTCAAGTCGGTGGGACTCGGCCAACTAGGGTAGAGGCTCGACTCCCGCCGAGGCAAGCGGAATCAACCCTCGACAGCCACGCTGCGTCGACGTGACGGCGGTGTCTCGACCTGCAGCGGCAGTCCCATCAAGGCCAGCAGATAGAACAGCAGCGCCACCCTCGGGGCATCGAGCAGGGTGCCGAAGGTACCCACCGCAAGGAAGCCGAGCAGGGCCAGCCAGACCGTGATCCCGAAGGCCGGCGAGACGACCCGCCCGGCGAGCAGACCTCGGCTGGCGACGAGCAACAACAGCAGCAGCACGGCGAGACCGAGCAGGCCGCGCTCGACCAGCAGATGGACCCAGAGGTTATCGGTGTGCCAACGCTGGTGGTCGAAGTCGGAATAGCTCAGCCAATGGTCGATCCCCGCACCGAAGTCGCCGTTGCGCACCAGTTCGCGTCCGCCTTCGAGCCGTTGCAACGAGACGTCGTCGATGTCGACCAGGGTCTGCGGCTGCTCGAGCAGGCGGTACTCGCGGCGATTGGCGAGGGTCAGCAGCAGCGGTGCGCGCAGTGCCTGCTCGAAGGAGCCGAGGTTGGCGCTGTCGAAGACGAACTCCAGCGCTCGCCAGGCGCCCTCGGTGTCGGTCACCATCGGGGAGAAGGTGACACAGCGTGGGTTCCACTCGCTCGGCGCGATCATCTGACGGTGACACAAACGCAGCTGCAGCTTGAGTTCGGGGGCCTCGGTACGCACCGTCAGGCGCAGCCGATAGGCGGTATTCGGCCGCAGCCGCACCCGTTGTCCGAGCCGCATGCCGCGCGCCCCGGAGAGACGCAGATAACGATTGCCCGCCTCGCTGCCGATCCCCAGGGTACCGAACGCCTGGGGATCGCGCCGCGTCCACAGATAGCGCTCGGGGAAACGCCCGGCGCCGATCCCGAGCAACTGGTCCGGCCAGTCCGCCGGCACGACCGCGAGCGCCTCCTGCCAGTGCGTCAGCCGCGCCTGCAGATCGCTCCCGGCCTCGGCGAAGCGCGCCTCCATGCGACTGCCGAAGAGACTCGGGATGAAGGCCCCGAGGACCACGCACCAGAGCATCATCGCGAGGATGCGATGGCGCGGCGCCAGCCGCGCGCCCCAGTCGCGTTCGAACCGCCAGCCGATCACCGCCAGCAGCGCCACGCCGGCGACGACGATCGCCATCGCCAGCGGCAGCGGCAGGCTGGTCCACTTGCTGGTCGCCGCGCCGTGAGCGGCCAGCCCGGCCAGCGCCAGCACCACCGCACCACTCAGCCAGGCGAGACGGCGCACGGACACCCCGAGACCGGCGAGCCAGCCCGGCAGCGCCGCGACCACCAGGGCGAGCAGCGCGCAGCTCATCGCCAGCATGCCGCCGGAGCGGAACGACCACAGCGCCATCGCCGCCGAGCCCGCCAGCGCCGCCAGGGTGAGCAGCGCCGCCCCGCGCGACAACACCCGACGCTGGCGCCAGTAGCCGAGCAGCAAGGCCGCCGCCACCACCGCCAGGAACCCGAGATAGACCCCGCGCGAGAAGGTCACCACCATCGCGTAACAGGCGCCGAGCAGGACGATGGCGGCCAGCCCCCCCCACCAGCGCGAACGCGCCATCAGCAGGGCGAGCACCGCGAACGGCCAGGCGAGGCTGAGATAGCCGTCGATCGCGCCGCCACCGACGTGCATGTCGGCGAAGAGCGCGGTGACGCGATAGGCGGTGGAGAAGTCGAGCAGGGTACCGAGCAGCGCATAGGGACCCTCGAAGAAGATCAGCTGGTGCAGCACCCCGCGCTCCCACACCACCACCAGCGCGACCCCGAGCAGTCCGATCAGCACCCCGGCGATGAAGCGCCGCTCGGCGCGTACCGGATCGCGACCGCGCGCGGCCAGCCACAGCGGATAGAGCAGCAGCGCCCAGACCAGCCCCTTGGTCAGACGCAGGGCGTTGAGTGGGCTGTAGTAGGAGACCAGCGCGTTGGCATCGAGCTGCGGCCAGGCGCCACCGAGCCCGCGCCAGCAGCCGATCGCGGCGAGCACCAGCAGCAGCAGCAGGAGCAACCGGGCGCCGGCGCTCGGGCGCACCCTGCCCCCGCCACCACCGTGCCACAGTCCGGCGGCGAGGGTACAGAGCAGCAGCGCGTCGAAGGCGTCGACGAACAGCCACCCGCTCCAGGGCGCGAGCTGGAGCAGCGGCAGCGCCACCGGCACCACCACCAGCCAGGCATCGGGGTCGCGCAACAGCACCAGCAGGTAGAGCGCCAGCCCCAGCGCCAACCAGGGGGCGATGGCGGGGAAGCGCAGCAGGAAGGGGATCAGCGCCGCCAGCAACAGCAGCGCCGAGAGACGGCGCGTCACTGACCACAGATGATGAGGCGTGGACGGAACGGGGGGTACGACGGACATGGCGTCGGCCTCCTGGCCGGGTGACGACATGGGGCTGGATCCGACCGCCAGCCTGACAAGCGCGGCGGTCGGGTTCAAGCCTGTCGTCGATCGGGGCCTCCCGCCCCGACCACGACAGGCCTCAGTCGTAGAACAGCTCGGACCAGCGCTGATCGTCGATCAGCGACTGCTTGAGCGTCTCCCACGCCTCCTCGCCGCCGGCCTGCTCGGCCATCACCCGGTTGAACGCCTCGGCGGTCTTGCGCAGACCCGAGATGAACACCTGGGTGTTGGGCTCACGCATCAGCCGCAGGGTCTCCTCGGCATGGGCCTCGAGCCCCTGCGCCAGCGCCTCGGAGGAGCGCATCAGCGGCCGGGTGCCGAGCGCGCGGAAGGCCTTGAAGGTCTTCTCGTCGTAGTAGTTGGCGAGATCCGAGGTCTCGTCGTTGGCATACATCAGGTCGAGACCGGTGCGACCGCCGTAGAACAGGCGCACCTGACCGTTCCAGTCGCCGCGACGCTCGTAGATGTGCTGAGCGAAGGCGCGGAAGGGCGCGATCCCGGTGCCGGTACCGATCATCAACAGGTTGGCCCGGTTGTCGAGCGGCATGCGGAAGGCGCTCGCATAGGGGCCGGTGATGGTGATCTTGTCGCCGGGCTGGGCATCGCACAGATAGTTCGAGGCGATGCCCGGATAACGCTCGCCGCTGACCTCGTCGAGATAGAAGCAACGACGCACCAGCAGCTCGATCACCACCCCCTCGTCGAGCGGCATGGGGCGGGCGTTGGCGATCGAGTAGCGACGCAGGTGCACGGCGTTGCCGAAGGGATGCGGACCCGGCACCAGCACCCCGATGCTCTGGCCCTCGACGAACTGGAAGGCCGGATCGAGCACCTCGAGGGTAAGGTGGCGGACCTCCTCGGTGTCCTCCGGGGTGATGCGCCGCGAGGCCTTGATCAGGGCCTCGGTCTGCGGGCCGCCAGCGGCCTGTGATTCACTCATGTCAGCTCCTTAAACGCTGTCCTGCGGCCCCTGGGGGGCCGCGAGAGGGACGCCGATCAGTGGCGATCGGCGTTGCACTCGCCGTGCACGGGACCGGGCACGGCCACCTCGACCTCGCAGTGACCGCTACCACAGGAGCAGCCACCGCCCTCGGGGCGGTAGGGGCCGAGCTGCGGATGACGCCGCGCGAAGCGTGCGTACAGCTGCTGGACCCCGACCCAGCCGGCGAGCACGACGAAGATGATCACCGGGACCAGCAACAGCCTAGCCATGGCTGCCACCCAACCCGGCGAAACCCATGAAGGCGAGCGAGAGCAGCCCGGCGAGCATCAGGCTCATCGCCGCGCCCTCGCTGACCCGGGGCACCCGCGCCAGGGCGAGCTTCTCGCGCAGCCCGGCCATCAGCATCAGCGCCAGGGTGAAGCCGGTGCCGGCGCCGACGGCATAGACCAGGCTCTGCACGAAGTCGTACTCCTTGGCGGTCTGGAACAGCGCCAGACCGAGGATCGCGCAGTTGGTGGTGATCAGCGGCAGGAAGATGCCGAGCGAGCGGAACAGCGCCGGGCTGAAACGCTTGACGAACATCTCCACCAGCTGCACCGCCGAGGCGATCACCGCGATGTAGCAGATCAGGCGCAGGAACTCGAGCTGCAGCTCGCCGAGCACCCAGTTGATGCCATAGGCCGCGGCCGAGCTCACCAGCATCACGAACATGGTCGCCAGGCCCATGTTCCAGGCCGTCTCCTTCTTCGCCGAGACGCCGAGGAAGGGACAGATGCCGAGAAACAGCGCCAGTACGAAGTTGTTGACGACCGCGGCGTTGAGGAAGATCAGCGACAGGGGTTCAGCGTGCATATGCGCTCTCCGCGGCGGCGGCCTGCAGTCTGCGCTCCTTGCGCAACCGCAGCCAGTTGAACAACAACAGCCAGGCACCGAGGACGAAGAAGCCACCCGGGGGCAGGATCATCACCACCCAGGGCTGGAAGTCGGCACCGAACAGCGGGATGCCGAGGATGGTGCCGCTGCCGAGGACCTCGCGCACCGTGCCGAGGCTGAGCAGCGCCAGGGTGAAGCCCGCGCCCATGCCGAGACTGTTGATCAGGGTGGTGTGCAGGCGTTGCTTGGAGGCGTAGGCCTCGGCGCGACCGAGGATCACGCAGTTGGCCACGATCAGCTGGATGAAGGCGCCGAGCGCGGCATAGAGCTCGAGGCTGATGGCCTGGATGGCGTAGTCGACGATGGTGACGAAGGTGGCGATGATGACGATGTAGCTGGCGATGCGCACCTGCTTGGGGATCCAGTTGCGCAGCAGCGACACCAGCAGGCTCGAGCACACCAGCACGAAGGTGGTGGCCAGGCCCATGGCGATGGCGTTGACCGTGGTGTTGGTCACCGCCAGCACCGGGCACATGCCCAGCAGCATCACGAACACCGGGTTCTCTTCCCACAGCCCGCGCACGAAGGTGTCGAGCGACAGGCTCTCTTGTTGGTTGGGCAGTTCAGCCATTCATCGGCCCTCGCTACGGTTCGGTTCGGAGAGGAGCGCCAGCTCGCGCTGCAGCACCGGCACCACCCGCTGGGCGGCGTCGTTGACCGCGCGCGCCATGGCGTTGGAGGTGATGGTCGCGCCGGAGATGGCATCGACCTGCCAGGGTTGGGTCTTGGTGCCGTGCTTGACCGGGACGATGGGGTTGGCGAGCGCCGTCCCGGTGGCGTCGAGCCGCGCATCGAGCGCCTCGAAGTTCTTCAGATACTCGGCGTCGGTGGAGATCTTGTCGCCGAGCCCCGGGGTCTCGGTCGACTTCAGCACCTTGCTGCCGATCACGCACTGGCAGGCGGGGTCGTAGCCGAAGAGGAACTGGATGACGTCCTGGTAGCCGCGCGCGGCGCCCGGGAAGGCCACGCCCACCAGCGCGCCGTCATCATCGTAGCCGGCATAGAGATGGACGCCCTCGGCGCCCTCGCCCGCCGGCACCAGCGCATCCTCGGCGGTGAGCACGAAGTCGCGCTTGGCCACCGCACCGTCGAGGACGTGGAACACCGCCTTCTCGGTCATCCGCCGCTGGTTCTCGGCGATGATCGGCAGGGTGAACTGATAGACCAGCACCACCAGCAACCCGGAAAGCATGGCGATGCCGCCGAGGGTGCGCAGCATCGCCCAGGCCGGGGTGCTCGGCGCCGGGGTTTGGATCTGTTGTTCGATCGTCATGAGTCAATGCCCGATAGAGGTTGGAGCCGGCGATTCATGCCTTGGGCCGCGAGCCGGCGCCGTAGACGCGCGGCTGGGTCCAGCCCGAGATCAGCGGACCGAGGGCATTGGCGAGCAGGATGGCGTACATCACCCCTTCGACGAGGCCGCCAAAGAGCCGGATGATCACCGTCAGCACGCCGATGAACAGGCCGTAGATGATGGCCCCGCGCGCGGTCACCGGCGAGGCGACCATGTCGCTGGCCATGAACCAGGCGCCGAGCATCAACCCGCCCGAGCAGAGCACGAACCAGGGCGAGGGATAGAGCGTGGGATCGAGCAGCCAGAAGGGCAGCGCGGTGAGCACGGCGCCGGCCATCACCGAGGCCGGGATGCGCCAGTCGAGCATCCGCCGCCACGCCAGCCACAGCCCGCAGACCAGGATCAGGATCGCCGAGGTCTCGCCCGCGGAACCGGCGATGGTGCCGGAGAACACGTCGCTGAGCGGCAGCTCGATCTGCTGGAACTTCTGCAACGCCAGCGGCGTCGCCCCGCTCCAGGCGTCGAGCCCGAGTCCGGCAACCCAGTCGTCGATCGGCACCGGCTGCATGAACGGCAGGGTCAGGGTCGAGGGGATCAGCTCGGCGAAACGCTCCGGGGCGAAGGCCGGGGTCCAGGTGGTGATCGCCACCGGAAAGGCGGCCTGCACGAAGGCACGCCCGACCAGCGCCGGATTCATCACGTTGTAGCCGAGTCCGCCGAACAGCGCCTTGCCGAGGGCGATGCCGACGAAGGCGGCAACCGCGGCCATCCACAACGGGAAGCCCGGCGGCAGGGTGAGACCGAGCAGCAGCCCGGTGATCACCGCCGACCAGTCGGAGACGGTGTTGCCCTGCCCCGAGAGACGCGCAAACAGCCACTCGGTAGCCACCGCGACCACCGTGGTGGTGATGAGCAGCAGCAGCACGCTGAGGCCGAACTGATAAACGGCGAAGGCGCTCACCGGCAGCAGCGCGAGCACCACCGAGCGCATGATCTGATCAACCGTCAACACCTTCTTGAGGTGCGGCGATGTTCTTATTTCGATGCCTTTAGCCATAGATTTTCGAAACCGCAACGGCGCCGGGGCGCCGGAATATCCTGAGGTCCGCACGCCGCCGACCGGGGTCGGGGCAACGGAGGTCCTGGGGCGCGAGGATCGCCCGATCGACGCCTCGGCGCTGCGCCGCGTGCGCGGCGCCGAGGCGACCGGCGGGCTTACTGCTCATCCTCTCGGTTGATCGCCTTGGCGATGCGGAAATACTGGGTCAGCGGGATGTTCGACGGACACACATAGGCGCAACAGCCACACTCGAAGCACTGGTCGAGATGATAGTGCTCGGCCATCGTCGCATAGTCGCGCACCTGCGCCAGCTCACCCAGTACCGAGGGGTTGAGCGAGATCGGGCAGGCCTCGACACAGGCACCGCACTTGATGCAGGGGTAGACCTTGCGCTCGGCCAGGTCGAGGTCCTCGCGTTCGAGCACCACCACCCCGGAGACGGCCTTGGTCACCGGCACATCGAGCGAGGCCACCGCCATGCCCATCATCGGCCCGCCGAGGATCACCTCGCCGAAGCTCTCCTTGAGCCCGACCTGTTCGAGCAGGAAGCGCAGCGGGGTGCCGACCGGCACCATGAAGTTGCCGGGGCGCTCGACGCCGGGGCCACTGACCGTGACCACGCGCTCGATCAACCCCTGCCCCTTGGGCAGCAGGTCGCCCATCTGCGCCAGGGTGCCGACGTTGTAGACGGCCACGCCGACATCGGCCGGCAGCCCGCCGACCGGCACCTCGCGCCCGGTCAGGCTCTTGATGAGCATGCGCTCGGCGCCCTGCGGGTACTTGCTCTGCACCGCCTCGGCGGTGATCGGCAGGTCCGCGGGGATCTCGCGGCGCAGGTGCTCGACGGCATCGAGCTTGTTGTCCTCGACGCCGATGACGGCACGCTCGGCGCCGGTGGCGCGCAGCACCAGCTGGATGCCGCGCACCAGCGCCGCGGTCTGCTCGAGCATGATGCGATGGTCGCAGGTGAGATAGGGCTCGCACTCGCAACCGTTGACCAGCACCGTCTCGATGGTGCGCCCCTCGGGGGGCACGAGCTTGACGTGACTGGGGAAGGCGGCACCACCGAGCCCGACCAGACCGGCCTGCTGCACGGCGGCGACGAGCTCGGCGCGCGACATCGCCGCCAGATCGGGGGCACTGTCGAACAGCACCCGCTGGCTGGCGGCCTGATAGACCTTGAGATAGATCGCCGGGGCCTTGGGGCCGGCGGCGGTGGGGGCCAGCGCGATGTCACGGATCACCCCGGTGGCCGGGGCATGCATCGGCACCGAGACATGCCCATCGGCCTCGGCGATCGGCTCGCCACGCACCACCTCCTGACCAACTCGCACGGTCGGGATGGCCGGCTTGCCTTTGTGCTGCTCCAGCGGGATCACCAGCTCCGGGGCAAACGGCATGCGTCGAATCGGCTTGTCCGCCGTCAGTTCCTTGTGCTCGACGGGATAGATCCCGTGATCGAAGGTCTTGCGGCGCGGAAAGATGCTGAATAGAGCCATGCGTCAGTACTGCTGTGTGGTCGACACCCGAGGGGTGTCTGGCGAACGGGGGCACGCGACGCCTGACGCGGCGCCGCGTGCGCATTCCTCTAGCGTGGCCCGGCGTCAGGACGCCGGGCAGCCAGGGGCGGCCGACTTACTGGAACTTCTCCGCACGCTTGACCAGCTTGTCGACGCCGGGCTCGGACGGGTTCCAGGGGGTGCCGGGGTGGATGCAGGCGGCGCTGCACTTCTCGGCGGCCTTGACGATGTCCTTGAACGGACCGGCCTTGGGATCGACGATCTCGGCCTTGCGCTCGGCGTTGTAGCGGAAGATCGACGGGTTGATGTTGATGCACTCGTCACAGGCGGTGCACTCGGGCGTCTCCACCCACACCGGCTCCCAGTCGGCGCTGCCGTTGGCGCCATTGGCACCGTTGAGACCATGACCGTTGGCACCATTGGCGCCGTGGCCATTGGCGCCGTTGCCATTGCCGTTGCCGATCAGCGCATTGATACCACCGGCCTCGCCGCCGGCCATGGCCAGCAGGTTGGCGGTGAGCTTCTGCGCCATGTCGGCCTTGGCCTCGTTGCGCACCCGATCGAGGTCGATACGGTTGAGCTCGCCGCAGAGTCCGCGCAGCTGCGCCCAGAACTGCTGGCGCTCCTCACAGCTGAGCACCAGCTCCTGCGAGACCAGCACGCGCATCAGGCGGTTCTTGCCGTCGACGCCCCAGATGTAGGGGAAGCGGCCCTCGCGATCGTCCTCGTCGAGTTCGAGGAACTCGGCCAGCGGCACCATGGAGTCGTTCCAGGTCTCCGGCGGCGCCTTGCGGAAGTGCTTGCGGAAGCGGCCCTCGGTGAGCGCGAAGTCGGCGAAGGTCAGCGGCACCTCGAGGCTGGCCGGCTCGCCGTCCTCGTTGGTGTAGTCGATGCTCCAGCTGATCCAGTCGCGCTCGATCTGCGGGTTGCCCTCGATCGAGCAGCACTCCTCGAAGGTCGAGCCGGCATCCGGGTCGTAGCGGAACAGCGGGTAGGCGCGCGACTCGACGGCCATGCGACCCTGACGGTTGGACATGTCGTCGCCGATGCCGTGCTCGGGCTGACAGCTGGTGTAGACGTTGAACAGGGCCGGGTGGCGCGAGTTCAGACCGTCGATATAGCCCTCGAGCAGGTGGGTGAGGTGCGAGGCCGAGCTGTTGAGCACGAAGCTGGTGCGATGCGCCATGCCGATCAGACCCATCTCCTTGCGGATCTCGGTCTTGCCCTTCCACGCCTTGCCGTAGGGGCTCATGTCCGCGACCTGGCCGATGAAGCCCGAGGTACAGGCCTGACCACCGGTGTTGGAGTAGACCTGGGTGTCGAGCACCATGATCTTGACCGGGTGGCCGGACATCAGCGCGCGCGAGAGGTTCTGGAAGCCGATGTCGTACATCGCCCCGTCACCGCCGACGGCGACCACCGGCGGGCACAGCAGCCACTCCTCGTCGCTGAAGTCCTTCCAGCCGAAGTAGGTCAGGTCGCAGGCCGGATCGGCGGCGTTGTAGCGCCCCTCGAGCTCCATGCGCGCCTGGCGGATGGCCTTGAAGCCCTCGCCCATCTTGCGCATGTGGCCCTCGAACAGACCCAGCGCCATCGACGGCGAGTCCTGGAACAGGTGGTTGGCCCAGGGGAAGGGATAGGGGCTGTAGGGGAAGGTCGCGCCCCACACCGAACTACAGCCGGTGGCGTTGACGATACCCATGTTGGCGCGCGGCTGGTTGCCGGTGTACTGCGCCTTGAGCTGACGCAGGGTGTCGAGCAGGCCGGTGACCCACTTCAGCCACTCCGGGTCGACCGGACGCGCGCCGCTGCTCTGATCGAGCTCGGAGGTCAGGCCGCCGAGGGTCAGGTCGCTGTCCTTGTGCTCGTCGAGCGCCTTGGTGATGGCGGCGGTGTTGCTGAGGTCCATGCTCTCGGCGAGCTTGAGCCGGACATGGGTCTCGAGACGATTGATGAGGTCGTCGAGCTCGGCGAGGTGACGCTTGACGCGCGGCTGCATCAGCGCGGTGACGGTCGAGGTGAACAGGTGCAGCGCGGTCTTCTCGCCGCAGCCCATGCACGAACCGTCGCCCGAGACCATCGACAGATAGTTGGTCTTGTCGAGCAGCAGGGTCTCGAGCGCGCCGACCTTGTCGTCGAGGTCATCGATGCGGATGAAGTCCGGGTCGGTGGTCGGCAGATCGAGCCACATGTCCCAGCGCGCCTGCATCTGGCGGATGCTCTCGTCGGTCTGCGGCTCGGCGACCAGGGCGCCGTCGTTACAGACGTCGATACACTCCATGCAGCCCTTACAGGTGTAGGGGTTGACGGTGATGCTGAACAGCCCGCCGCTGCCCTTCTGCTGCTTCTCGCGGTTGCTCCAGTAGGGCTTGGTGACGGCGAACTGGTAGTCGCCGAGCGCCTGCATCAGCAGCCCGAACTCCTGCTCCAGCGCGGCCTTCTGGCTCTCCTCGCCGGAGAACTCGGCGAGCACCTCGAGGATCGCCTGATCCATCAGCTGACGCAGATCGGCCGACTCGCCGTTGATGTTGATCAGCGCACGCAGACGCTTCTCGACGTTGCGGCTCTCGCGACGCAGGTGCTGGGTGGGCATGCTGCGCTCGACGCGCAGGATCGCCGCCGAGAAGATGTCGGAGACGCTGTTGACCAGACCCGGCAGCGCGCTGTCGGGACACACGGTGAAGCAGTTGCCGCAGGCGGTGCAGTTCTCGGGGATGAACTTCGGGTATTCGAAGCGGATCTGGGTCATGTCGCGATAGACGCCGCTGGCCGCGGGCATCAGCGACAGCGCCATCTGCGGGTCGGCGAGGTTGTCGTTGCCCTGACCGCTGGCGTAGAAGGAGCCGGTCTGCTCCCAGAAGCGGTGCACGTCGCTGATGCCGCCATCGCCCTCGGGCATGGCCTTGAGCATCACCGGCAGCGCCGGCTCCTTGCGCGGCATCAGCTGGCCGGCGACCAGCGGCTTGTCGACGATCTCGACGATCTCGTCGAAGCCGCGCCGCACGATGCGCAGGTTGTCCTGCACCACGCGCTCGCCCTTGGCGCCGAACTTGGCGCGCAGCTGCTCCTCGATGGCCGCAAACAGCCCGGCCTCGTCGAGCCCGGAGCGCTCCATCAGCGGCGAGGCGGCGAAGAAGGCACCCTGGAAGGCATTACCCTGCATGCGGAACTGCAGCTCGGGGTTGGAGGCCTCCTCGCGGGCGATCTTGAAGCCGTCGATGTAGAAGACGCGGATCTCGTTGTCGACGATGAACTTGCGCGCCGACGCCGGGAAGCTCGCCCACACCTGCTCCGGATCCTCCATGCTCGACTGGATGACGAAGCTGCCCTTGCGGTCGAGACCGGCGAGCGGGTTGGAGTGGGTGAACACGTTCGGGTCGGGGCTGAGCACCACGTCGACGTAGGTGTACTCACAGTTGAGCCGGATCGGCTCGGGCGCGGCCGAGAGGAAGTAGGTGGTCGGCTGACCCTTCTTCTCCGAGCCGTACTTGGGGTTGGCGCGGATGTCGTAGCCGAGCAGCTCGTAGAGCGTCATGGCGAGGTTCTTGCCGGTGGTCACGGCACCCCAGCCACCGACCGAGTGCATGCGCACCGTCACCGCGCCCTTGGGCAGCAGGTTGGGGTTCTCGCTGCCGCGCAGCGCCAGATCGCCGACGTTCGGGTAGGCGTCCTTGAGGCTCTGGATGCGGATCTCGTCCTTGGGATCGATCGGGTCGCGCACGAAGTCGACCGAGAGATAGAAGAACTTGCGCTGGGCGCCGCCCGGCACCATGTTCTCGACCGCGGCGATCAGCCCCTCGGGCTGCAGGTCGCGCGAGCCGAGGCCGTAGCTGGCGGAGTAGAGACGCGGCATCTCGCCGCGGCCATAGCTCGGGTAGTCGGCATAGGCCGGCGCCTCGCCCTTCTCGGCCATGCCGTTCTCGACACACTTGGCCAGCGCCGCGCGCACCTCGCGCATGATCGGCAGGTCCTCGGCGAGCGGCTGGTCGGTGCGCTCGAGCACCGCAACGCCCTTCTTGCCCTGGATCAGGGCGGCGATCAGCTCGCCCGGGAAGGGCCGGAACATGGTGAGGTTGATCACGCCGACCTTGATATCGCGGGTCTCGCGCAGATAGTCGGCGACCGCCTCGGCCTGGGTGACCATGCTGCCCTGACCGAGCAGCACGTAGTCGGCGTCCTCGAGACGGTAGCCCATGGCGCGGTGATAGCGCCGACCGGTGAGCTCGAAGAACTCATCCATGCACTGGTCGGTGATCTCGGCGATGTGATCGAAGAAGTAGGGGCGCTGCGCCGCGACCGCCTGCATGTAGGCGTCCTGGTTCTGCACCGTACCCGAGGCGACCGGGTTGTCGACGTCCCACACTAGCGGCACGCGCCGGCGAGTGGGGCCGTAGGCGAGGCGCTGGGCCGGGGTCGGCGACTCGATGATGTCGTCGGGACGACCGCAGAACTCCTCGACCAGGGCGCGCTCGGGGACCTGCAGCGGCTCGATCAGGTGGGTGGTGAGGAAGCCGTCCTGGCCGACGGCGGCCGGGGTCAGGCTGAGCTCGGCGACCTTGCGCGCGATCAGGTTGAGGTCGGCGGCCTCCTGGGCGTTCTTGGCAAAGACCTGGAAGAAGCCGGTGTCGTCGATGCAGTGATAGTCATCGTGCGCGCAGTGCACGTTGAGACTGGCCTTGGTGATGGCACGCGCACCGATGTTGAGCACATAGGGCAGACGCTTGCCGACGGCCGCATACAGCGACTCGTGCATGAAGGCCACACCCTGAGCGGAGGAGAAGTTGACCGCGCGCAGGCCGCTCATCGACATGCCGGCGGTGACCGCGGCGGCGGCGTGCTCGGACTCGGGCTCGACGAAGATCAGCGGCTGCCCGGAGACATTGACGTGTCCCTTGGCGACCTCTTCGGCCCAGAATTCGCCCATCTGGGTCGAGGGGGTGATCGGATAGGCACCAGCGGCATCGGATGCCTCGCGCTCGCACATGATTACGGCAGTATTGCCGTCCATCGCCATACGGGTGCCAGGATACTTGTACTGCTTATCGTCTTTCTTTCCGAACATGGGCCTTCTCTATTGTTGAACCACCGAGACGCCGGCGTCGGGACGCCTGTGCGCAAAGCGGGTTTGGATCAGAATTCTTGCGCTCCGAATCGAGCGGCCTGGATCTTTTTATTGGAGGCGGGGCGTCGGCCGCAGCTCGATGCGGCGCGACGCGGGCCGTACGCGCGTCAAGCCATGGGTAGTGCTGCCTTGCGTACGACCTTGCGGGCATCGCGCCCCTTGGTGACGGCGCCGCCCGGCTCGAGCCAGACGATGGCCCCGGTCGGACAGCGCTCGATCGCCACCTTGGAAGCGAGCGCGTTCTTGTCGTAATCGAGCACGGCGAGGTTGTCGCGGATCTCGATCAGTCCTTCGGGAGAGTCCTGGACACAGCGGCCACAGGCGGTACAGGCGACCTCGCACTGGTGCTCGACCTCGTCACCGGCGTCCAGGCTCTTGCAGGCGACCCACAGCCGGTGGCTGACCGGGTGGATGCTGAACAGGTCCTTGGGGCAGACGCTCACGCAGTCGCCGCAGGCGGTGCACTTGTCCTCGTCGACCACCGGCAGGCCATGGGCGTCGAGCGAGAGCGCGCCGAACTGGCACACCTCGACACAGTCGCCCATCCCCAGACAGCCCCAGGAGCAACCCTTGCCGCCACCGCCGACCAGGGCCGCGGCGCGACACGAGGAGATGCCGCCGTAGGAGGCACGGATATAGGCGACATGGTCACCGCCGGCGCAAGCGAGCCTTGCCACACGCTTCTCGGTATTACCCAGGGAGACGCCGAGGAAGTCGGCGATGATCTGGTTGGTGTCCTTGGCGTTGACCGTGCACTTACCGGGTTCGACCTCGCCCTTGACGAGCAACTCGGCGAAGGTGCGACAACCCGCTTCACCACAGGCGCCGCAATTGGCCTTGGGGAGCAGATCCTCGACTTGATCGATACGAGGGTCTTCGTAGACATAGAAGCGTCTGTTCGCCACCACCAACATCAGGGCGAGCATGAGGCCGAGCGCGGCCATGAATCCTACTGCGGTCAGGATGGTTGCCATATTACTACTTGAGATTCCGGCGAAAGGCGGTCTGGACAATTCGGCGCCCGGGATGCGCCGAGGTGCGCGACAATCACGCTGCCTGGCCGACAGACCAGGGGCCGTGCCAGAGAGCGGAGCGTTGCCACGGCCAGAAAAACCTGTGGGAGTTTACGAAATTATGATCTATTGACTTTCGTAATTATATAAATCGTAAGTATTAGGTAAAGCAAGAAAAGATTCTTGCAGCAATCGATTCTCACTCCACGACAATTCGCAAACTGCCACGCATCAGGGTGCACGCATTGGCGACGACGCCCACGCGCGCACCCTGCCGATCAACGCAGCCGGGTCTCGATCCCGCGCTCGCGCAGATAGCTCTTCACCGCTTCGATCGGGACCTCGCGACGATGGAAGATGCCGGCCGCGAGCGCGGCCTCGGCCCCGGTTCGCTCGAACACCTCGGCGAAGTGCTCGACACAGCCGGCGCCGCTGGAGGCGATGACGGGGATGCGAACAGCCGAGCGTACCGCACCGACCAGCTCGAGGTCGAATCCGGCGCCGGTGCCGTCGCGATCGATCGAGTTGAGCAGGATCTCACCGGCACCGAGACGCTCACACACCCGCGCCAGCTCCACGGCGTCGATATCGCGTCCCTCGCGCCCGCCCTTGACGGTGCACTGGAACCAGCAATAGCGCTCGCCGTTGGGGCCGGGCTCGGCGGTCTC
>NZ_RHFJ01000020.1:0-59456 GCF_003718675.1 Marichromatium sp. AB32 | reverse complement strand
GTCGTCCCCGAGTTGTGCGGGAAGCAGTCGAGTCCGATGTCCATGCCCCGCAACACGTCCCACGGCGGGGAGTGATAGCCGATCTCCAGGCGCTCGCCGCCGATCCCGTGCGCGGCGAAGCGCTCGGTCAGGCTCTCGACACTCAATGGATCGGCATAGGTTCGGCTGTCGACGACCAGGCGCGAACCCGGCACCCGCTCGAGGATCTCGGACCACACCCGGATGGTGCGGTGGTTGACACGCACCCCGCGGGTCAGCGTACCGAAGGTGATGTATCCCCGCTCCAGCGCCGGCAACACGTTCACCGCCCCCATCCCCTCGCTCGGGCGATACATGCCGGCGGGCGCGGCAATCCGCCAGGGCCGCTCGCTGAACAATTCCTCCGCACCCTCGGGCACCAGGACCTCGTCGCACAGGAAGTAGTCGATCGCGCTCAATCCCGAGGTGTAGCCATAACCGACCCAGAGACTCACCGACACCGGCGCCGGCTTGCGCGTGAAGACCCTCAGCCGATTGCCCGCCGTATGTCCGGCCAGGTCCACCAGGATATCGATACCATCGGCACGGATGCGCGTATCGAGTTCGGCATCGCTCAGACCACGGGTCGGCACCCAATGATCGACCAACCCCTGGTAGCGCGCCGTCTGCGCGTCCTGACGCGTCAACTCGGCATAGGCGTACAGCTCGAATTGCGTCTGGTCATGGCATTCGAGCAGTGGCTCGAGCATGTAGCGGATCGCATGTGATCGAAAGTCCGGGGAGACATAGCCCACACGTAAACGACGTTCGGGGTCAGGAGGGTTGGCATATGCACGCCGATGCACACGTGCAGGAGCGGCATGACGGTATTCGAAGTCCTGATAGGCCGCACGGATCGCCTCGACCGACCGATCCGGATGATAGTTCAGGGTGAAGAGCAGACTACTGTCAGCCCCGAAGGGATCCTCGGCCAGTTCCCGGGCCCGAAGGCGCACGGCGATCGAGGCATCGAGATCGCCTAGATCCTGGAGCAGACACCCCAGATTGTGCAGGGCGCCGGGGTAGTCTGGCTGAAGCTCAAGGGCCTGCTCGTAGCAGGCGCGCGCCTCACCGAGACGATCGAGATCACGCAAGCTGTTACCCAGATTCAGATGGGCCTCGATCAGGTCGGGCTTGAGGACGAGCGCCTGCCGATAACAGTCGATCGCCTGCTGGGGCTTGCGCTCCAGTTCAAAGGTGTTGCCCAGGTTGCAATAGGCCTCGGCATAATCCGGACGGATCCGAATCGCGGCAAGATAACTCTGCTGCGCGGCGCCGAGTCGATCCAAGGCCGCAAACGCGTTGCCGCGATTGTTCAACGCCTCGACGTGATCCGGATCGAGCGCCAGGACACGCTCCAGGGTTTCCAGCGCGGTCTCGAACAGGCGGGCGCGGAGCTGGACGCTGGCGAGGTTGTTGAGACTCTGTACGTTGCAAGGGTCTCGTGCCAGCACCCGATTGAACCAATCGGTGGCCTGCGGCAACCGACCGAGCTGGATACAGGCATTGCCGGCGTTGTTACATGCCAGGAGGAGCCCGGGGTCGATCGCATGGGCGCGGGCATAACACGCCAGGGCCTCGTCGAGCTGGCCAAGCTCGTGCAATGCGAGCCCGAGGTTGTAATGAATCTTGGCTTGGTCCGGGGCGATCTCCAGGGCACGTCGGTAGTGTCTCAGCGCATCCTCGGCCCGCCCCAGACGCAACAATGCTGTCGCAATACCGTCATGGATCTCGGGATCAGCAGCATCGCATACCAACGCCCGTTCGAGTACGGCGAGCGCCTCGGCATGGTGCCGACGCCGCACCAGAATCAGGCCCAGCGCCTTGTGGGCGAAGACATCGCCCGGGTAGCAGACGACGAACCGCCGCGCCTCGCGCTCCGCCCCCTCGAGGTCGGCACCAGCCGCCCGCGCGACCCATGCTTCGCGCAAGGACGGTGGTACCCGTTCGTCAAGACGGGGACCAGTCTCGCCCAACTGGCGCAAGATCGCCCGGGCCTCGGTCTGATCGGGGTCGATGGCAAGCACGGCGCGACAGAGCGCCACGGCCACATCGTGCCGTCCGGCGACGAGGTGTTCTTGAGCTTGTGTGAGCAGACTGTCGTTCATACCGAGGTTCAGGTTCCCACATCGTCATCGAGCACCCCGGCGACAGACCGGGTCGTACAGGGTCGCATCACTCAAGCAACGCGCTTGAGAAAACCTCCCCGCGCAACCGTCAGCAACAGCTTGTCGGAGATCGATGCGTCGATCTCGAAACGTGAGTCCCTTGCAAGGAAATCGCGAACGGCCGTCATCGGGTTGTTCCCCTGACTCCAGGGCCGCCCGGGAAAGACCGCGGTCTCGAATTCCTCGATCACCGTATCGAAGACGGTGCAGTAACACCCCGGGGTCACCAAGGGCGCATACAAGTCCAACTCCTTCACGACATGGTCATGGGTGTGGCTCGAATCCAGACAGACCATCACCCGCTGCTCGCTGCGGATGGAACGGCGGACCTCGTCGAGGACGGCCGGATCCGTACTGTCGCCCTCGACCATCTCGATCCGCCCGGCCAGCGGATGGGTCTCGACGGCCTGGCGATTGTGCGCGCGGATATCGAGATCGATGCCGACGACCCGTCGCCGATCGGCGACCGGCACGCCAGCGTGTCCCGCGCGCTCGGCATCGGTCAGATCGAGCAGCGCCAGCATGGAGGCGCTGAAGATCAGTGAGCCACCGCGCGCGATCCCGGTCTCGATGATGACGTCCGGACGCGTCGTCCAGATGATCTCCTGCAGCGCGAAGACGTCCTGGGGATACTGGATGATCGGCAGACCGAGCCAGTCGAATTGATACGAGTAACGCGCCCGCAGACTCTCGCGCATGAACCCCTCGGCGGCCTCCTGCAGGGGGCCATCGTCACGATAGTCCTCGACCCGGGCCGCACGTTCGGCAATGAAACTCTCGCGGTCATCTTTCATAGTGAAGTGGCCATAGCAGCAAAACTCCGTGGATTTTGGTGAGAACGGTCGCGAACCCCGTTCACGTCTCGTCCAGCACCCCGATGATGCACGGCGGGTCCTGCGGATTATCGGGCCGCGCCCCGAAGCGCAAGAGATCGCGACGACCATAACCGTCGGCGACCCGCTCGGCGATCTGGCGTACGCTCTGGCCCCTGCCGGAGCAGATGTTGAACGCACCGCATCGCCCGCCCAGCGCGACCTCGGCGATCATCTCGCCGGCCCGCTCGACATCGAGATAGTCGCGGACCTGCTCCCCCCCACCGAGATCGACAGGCTCTCCGGCGGCAAGCCGGGTATGGAGGTGGGCCACCAGTCGACGTGGATCCTCGCCCTCGCCATACAGATAGAAGGGTCGGCACCAGGCGAACTCGACGCCCGCCACTCGCAGCAACTGCTCGAGGACCTGATAGGTCGATGCCTTGCATGCGCCATAGAGGGTCCGGGGCCTCAGTGGCGTGTGGATATCGAGAGACCCCGGCGTCGGGTCGTACTCGGCACAGCTGCCGACACCGACGAAGCGCCGACCGCCAGCGGCGACGAACGCCTCGGCCAGATGCAATGATCCGGTCAGACAGACAAGATTGCGCGTGGAGTCCAGATACCGACCAGGCTCGGCATACCAGGCCGCATGCACCAACATCTCCCCCCCGGCCAGCGCGGTCTGCAGCGTTTCCACCGAAGCGGTGAAGAGATCCTCGATCTCGATCAGTTCGACGCCGCGGGCCGGGAACAAGGCCGCGGCACGCGCAGGATCACGCACCAGCAGGCGCACCCCGACACCTCGCTCGAGCAACGCCTGGACGATGCGGCGTCCGACAAACCCGCTCGCCCCCGTCACGATGACCCGTTCATTCATGGTGTGTCGCCTCAACACTCGCAGAGTCGGGGCACCGCGACGACGAAGCGCGCGCCCCACTCGCGGACATAGCCGAGCTGCGCGGTGAGTTCATCGCGCAGGTTCCAGGGCAGCAGCAGCACCCGGTCGGGACGGGTCTCGCGCAGACGCGACTCGGCGACGATGGGGATGCGGCTGCCGGGGAGATGGCGGCCCAGCTTGCCGGGGCTGCGGTCGACCACATAGTGCAGCAGATCGGGACGCACCCCGGCGAAGTTGAGCAGGGTGTTGCCCTTGGCCGCGGCGCCGTAGCCGACCACCTGGAGCCCCTGGCGCCGCGCCCGGATGAGATAGTCGAGCAGCTCGAGACGCAACCGCTCGGCGCGCGCCTGCAGCCCCTGGTAGGTCGCCGCCCGCTCCAGCCCGGCGGCCAGCTCCTCGGCGCGCAGCGCCGCCACCCGGGGCGTGGTCGGACGCGCGCCGTGGTCGGCACGCTGGGCGAACACCCGCAGGCTGCCGCCGTGGGTCGGCAGGGTCTCGACATCGAACACCGCCAGGCCGTTGGCCGCGCACACCCGCCCCACCGCGCCCAGCGACAGATAGGAGTAGTGCTCGTGATAGAGGGTATCGAACTGGTTGCCCGCGATCAGCCGCAGCAGGTGCGGGAACTCGAAGGTCGCCACCCCGTCCGGGCGCAGCAGCAGGGCGATGCCGGCGACGAAATCGTTGATCGCCGGGACATGGGCGAGGACGTTGTTGGCGACCACCAGATCCGCACCCCAGCCCTCGGCGAGCAGCCGCGCGGCGAGCGCGCGGTCGAAGAAGGCCTCGACGATCTCCAACCCGCGCTCGCGCGCCGCGGCGGCGACCGCCGCGGTCGGCTCGATCCCCAGACAGGGGATGGCGCGCGCCTGCAGGTGCTGGAGCAGATAGCCGTCGTTGGCCGCCAGCTCCACCACCCGCGAGTCGCCGTCGAGCCCGAGACGCTCGACCATGGTCGCGACATAGCGCTCGGCATGGGCCACCCAACTCGTCGAAACGCTGCTGAAATAGGCGTAGTCGGCGTCGAACAGGGTCTCGGGGCGGGCGAAGTCCTCGGTCTGCACCAACCAGCAGCGCTCGCACACCAGCACCCGCAGCGGGTACCAGGACTCGGGGCGGTGCAGCGCCGCGGCGCTCAGATAGGCGTTGGAGGGCGGCGCGCTGCCGAGGTCGACGAAGGGCAGGCGCAGCGGCGCGCCGCAGTGACGGCAGTTCACGGCGCAATCCCCCGAAACTCGTCGTCGAGCAACGCCAAGGCGCGATCGCGCGCCGAGCGCTCGCCGAGCGGCAGCGGCCAGGGGATGGCCAGACGCGGGTCGTCGACGCGCACCCCGCCCTCGGCCTCGGGGACATGGGGCGCGGTGTGCAGATAGAGCAGCTCGCAGTCCTCCGTCAGCGTCTGAAAGCCGTGGGCGCAACCCTCGGGGATCACCAGCGTGGTCGGGCGCTCGGCCTCCAGCCGCTCGGCGTGCCACTGCAGGAAGGTCGGCGAGCCGGCGCGCAGATCGAGCGCCAGGTCCCAGACCGCGCCGCGCAGACAGGTGACGAACTTGGTCTCGGCGTGCGGCGGGCGCTGGTAGTGGAGCCCGCGCACCGTGCCGCGCGCGCGGGTCAGCGAGCGGTTGATCTGGACGATCGGACGCCCGCCGCCGAGCGCTGCCAGATCCATCGCGCAATAGAGCCGCTCGAAGACGCCGCGCGCATCGGCGAGCGGCGTCCGCGCGATCACCTCGACCCCGGCGATCGCGGTCGGGTGACGCACCAGGCGCGCGCTCATCGCGGTGGCTCCGTGGCCATGTAGTCGGCGATCTGCGCCAGGGTGCGCACCTGCATGTCCTCCCCGGCGCGCCAGGCGCGGTGCCAGTCGAGGGTGCGCGCCAGCGCCTGCTCCAGCGGCCAGCGCGGACGCCAACCGAGCGCGGCGCGCGCCTTGCTGCTGTCGAGTCGCAGCACCGATGCCTCGCGCGGCTGAGGACTGTCATCGAGCCGCCACTGCGCCCCCGGCACGGCGGCGCACAGCCACTCGACCAGCCAGCGCACCGGGCGCGCGTCCGCGGCCTCGGGACCGAAGTTCCAGGCGCCGATGTACTCGCCATCGTCCGCGCACAGCCGCTCGGCGAGATCGAGATAACCGGCGAGCGGTTCGAGCACGTGCTGCCAGGGCCGGATCGCCCCGGGCGCGCGCAGCACCACCGGCTCGCCGGCGTCGATCGCGCGCAACACGTCGGGGACCAGCCGCTCGGCGGCCCAGTCGCCGCCACCGATGACGTTGCCCGCACGCACGGTGGCGAGCGCCGTCCCGGCCTCCTCGAGGAAGGCGCGACGATAGCTCGCGCTGACCAGCTCGGCGCAGGCCTTGCTGCTCGAATAGGGGTCGTGACCGCCGAGGGCGTCGTCCTCGCGATAGGGCCAGACCCAGTCGTGGTTCTCGTAGCACTTGTCGCTGGTCACCACCACCACGGCGCGCACCCCGGGGTGCTGGCGCACGGTCTCGAGCAGGTCGACGGTGCCCATCAGGTTGACCGCGTAGGTCTCGACCGGGTCGCGATAGGCCGCGCGCACCAGCGGCTGGGCGGCGAGATGGAACACCACCTCGGGCGCGGCGGCATCGAAGGCGGCGGCGAGCGCGGCGCGATCGCGCAGGTCGGCGATGTGCTCGCCGGCGAGGCGCTCGCCGACCCGCGCCGCCCGGTACAGGCTCGGCGTGGTCGGCGGCGCCAGCGCATAGCCGTGCACCCGGGCGCCGAGCCGTGCCAGCCAGAGCGCGAGCCAGCCGCCCTTGAATCCGGTGTGGCCGGTGATGAATACCCGCCGTTCTCTCCAGAACTGCTGTTCCATCGTCGTCACCAGGTCTTCCAGGGCGCCGCCCCGGAGCGCCACAGCGCCTCGAGCTGGGTGCGGTCGCGCAGCGTGTCCATCGGCCGCCAGAAGCCCTGGTGCTCGAAGGCCATCAGCTCGCCCATGGCGCTGAGCCGCGCCAGCGGCTCGCCCTCCCAGCCGGTCTCGTCACCGGCGATCAACTCCAAACAGGCCGGCGAGAGCACGAAGAAGCCGCCGTTGATCAGCCCGCCGTCGCCGCGCGGCTTCTCGGTGAAGGCGGCCACCCGCGCGCCCTCGCGCTTGATCGCGCCATAGCGCCCGGGGGCCTGCACCGCGGTGACCGTGGCGAGATGGCCGTGGTCGCGATGGAAGGCGACCAGCGCGCCGATGTCGACATCACTCAGGCCGTCGCCATAGGTGAAGCAGAAGGGCGCCTCGGCGTCGAGATAGTCGGCCACGCGCTTGAGTCGGCCGCCGGTCTGGGTGTGCAGCCCGGTGTCGACCAGGGTCACGCGCCAGGGCTCGGCCTTGCGCTCGTGGACCTCCATGCGGTTGTTGGCGATGTCGAAGGTGACGTCGGACATGTGCAGGAAGTAGTTGGCGAAGTACTCCTTGATGACATAGCCCTTGTAGCCGCAGCAGATCACGAAGTCGTTGATGCCGTGAACGGAGTAGTGCTTCATGATGTGCCAGATGATCGGCATGCCGCCGATCTCGATCATCGGCTTGGGGCGCAGGTGCGACTCCTCCGAGATCCGCGTCCCGAAACCGCCTGCCAGAATGACCGCCTTCATCAGTGCTCCTCAATCAGGGTGTCGACCGCAACCGACGCATGCTGCGAATAACGGCACGACCGGCGACGAGATGAGCGATCGCCTCGGACGCCCGCCTCTATCTGGCCCCCATGATAACCAGCACGACGGGGATCGCACAGCATCGCGCGCGCGATACATCACTCCAGCCGCAGCAGTTGCTCGCGGTAATAGCGCAGCTCCTCGATCGACTCGCGAATGTCGTCGAGGGCGAGATGGCGCGAGGCCTTGCGCACCCCGGCGGCGACCTCCGGGGCCCAGCGCTGGGCGAGGATCTTGAGGGTGCTGACATCGAGATTGCGATAGTGACAGAACCCCTCGAGCCGGGGCATCCAGCGGGCGAGGAAGCGACGGTCCTGACAGATGCTGTTGCCGCACAGCGGCGAGGCACCGGCCGGCACCAGGTCGGCGAGGAACTCGAGGGTGGCGCGCTCGGCGGCGGCCTCGTCCTGTGCGCTCAGCCGCACCCGCTCGATCAGCCCGGAGGCGCCGTGGTGTTCGCGATTCCATTCATCCATGCCGGCGAGCTGCGCCTCGGACTGGTGGATCGCGATCACCGGCCCCTCGGCCAGCACCTTGAGCTGGGTGTCGGTGACGATGGTGGCGATCTCGAGGATGCGATCGGTGTCGGGGTCGAGTCCGGTCATCTCCAGGTCGATCCAGATCAGGTTCTGCGGGCTCTTGGTCATGAGCGTTCCTTGAGCAATGGGGCCTGTCGCAAGGCCGGGTGACGGAATCAAGCCGCAGTGTACTGCAAGGAGCGGCATCGTGCGGAGCGCCGGCGCTTTCCCTAGAATAGCCCCACCCCAGCCAGGAGCCCGAGCATGCACACCGACCACCCGCAGCCTCCCCGCCCCACCCCGCGCCAGCCGCGTCGGGTCGCCCGATGACCCGGCGGCGGCTGTCGAAGCGACAGATCGAGCGCATCCGCGCGATCCAGGAACGGCGCCGCGAGCGCCTTGCCAACCGTCCCGAGCAGGCGCTCGCCGACTGCGAGGCCGAGATCCCGCCCGAGGAGGGGCTGGTGGTGGTGCGCCACGGCGCGAGCCTGGTGGTCGAGGACCATGCGGGCGAGCTGCACCTCTGTGTCGCGCGCCAGCACCTCGGCCACCCGGTGTGCGGCGATCGGGTGGTGTGGCAGCGCGGCGAGCCCGGTCGTGGGCTGGTCAGTGCCATCCTCGAGCGCCAGACGGTGCTCAGCCGCCCCGACTACAGTGGTCGCGACAAGCCGATCGCGGCCAACCTCACCCGACTGGCGGTACTGATCGCCCCCGAGCCCGAACCGAGCGGCTATCTGGTCGACCAGTACCTGGTCGCCGCCGAGGGCATCGGCGTCGAGCCGATGCTGGTGGCCACCAAGATGGACCTGCTCGACGCCCCGGCGCGCGCGGCCTTCGAGCAGCGCTATGCCCATTATTGCGCGATCGGCTACCGCACCCTGTGGATCAGCCTGGAGCAGCCCGAAACGCTGGCCCCGCTGGTCGAGGCGCTGCGCGACCAGACCAGCATCCTCGTCGGTCAGTCCGGGGTGGGCAAGTCCTCGCTGGTCAAGGCGCTGCTGCCCGATCGCGACATCCAGGTCGGGCGCCTCTCGGCGGCCACCGGGCTGGGGCGTCACACCACCTCGGCGGCGAGCTGCTACCGCCTGCCCGGCGGCGGCGTGCTGATCGACTCGCCCGGGGTGCGCAGCTTCCGCCTCGGCGCCATCGGTCTGGCCGAGCTGCAGTGGGGCTTTCGCGAGTTCCGCCCGCACCTCGGCGGCTGTCGCTTCGCCAACTGTCGTCACGATCAGGAGCCGGGCTGCGCCATCCGCGCCGCGGTCGAGCGCGGCGAGATCGCAGCCGCGCGGCTGGACAACTTCCATCATCTGGCGCGGGGGGCGGGCGCATGACCCACTGGCTGTTCAAGTCCGAGCCCGGGGTCTTCGGCATCGACGACCTGGCCGCGCGCGGGGTCGAGCCCTGGGACGGGGTACGCAACTATCAGGCGCGCAACCTGCTGCGCGATCGCACCGCCGTCGGCGATCCGGTGTTCTTCTATCACTCCAACTGTGCCCGCCCGGCGATCGTCGGACTGGCCGAGGTCGCCAGCAGCCCGCGCCCCGACCCTACCGCCTTCGATCCCGCCTCGCCCCATCACGACCCCAAGGGCGACCCGGCGACACCGCGCTGGTATCTGGTCGACGTACGCTATCGCCGTCATCTCGCCCGCCCGATCACGCTGGCCGAACTCAAGACCCACGCCGAGGGCGCACTCGCCGGGCTGGCGCTGGTGCACCGCGGCAACCGCCTCTCGGTGATGCCGTTGAGCCCGGCGCAGTTCGACTTCATCCTCGCGCTCGAACACCGCCCGGCGCCCTGAGCCCGGGCGCCGGGGGCGGCGGCTCAGATCACCCCGCGCGCGGCGAGCAGCTCGACGACCTGCTCGGCTAGGGTCTCGGGGTCGGAGCCGTTGGCATCGAGGCGCAGCTCCGGGGCCTCGGGCGGCTCGTAGGGGCTGCCGATCCCGGTGAAGTTGGGGATCTCGCCGGCGCGCGCCTTCTTGTAGAGGCCCTTGGGGTCGCGCGCCTCGCAGGTGTCGAGATCGGCATCGACGAAGACCTCCAGGAACTCGCCGTCATCGAGTCGCTCGCGCGCCAGCCGCCGCTCGCTGCGAAACGGCGAGATGAAGCTGACACAGACGATCAGCCCGGCCTCGACCATCAGCCGCGCCACCTCGGCCACCCGACGGATGTTCTCCACCCGGTCCTCGGCGGTGAAGCCGAGATCGCGGTTGAGCCCGTGGCGGACGTTGTCGCCGTCGAGCGTCATGGTGTGACGGCCCATGGCGTGGAGGCGCTGCTCGACGAGATCGGCCACCGTCGACTTGCCCGCGCCCGACAGCCCGGTGAACCAGAGCACGCAGGGCTTCTGTCCCTTGGCCGCGGCGCGCGCGCTCTTGTCGATCTCCATCGCATGGTGGTGGATGTTGGCCGCGCGGCGCAGCGCGAAGTCGATCATGCCGCAGCCGACGGTGGCGTTGCTGATGCGATCGACGAGGACGAAGGCGCCGGTCTCGCGGTTGTCGACATAGGGGTCGAAGGGCACCGCGCGATCGAGCGCGAGGTTGCACACCGCAACATCGTTGAGCGCGAGGTGCTTGGCCGCGGTCTGCTCCAGGGTGTTGACGTTGACCTTGTGCTTGATCTCGGTGACCTGGGCGTTGAGCGCGGCGGTGGCGGTGCGCAGCAGATAGGGCCGACCGGGCAGCAGCGGCTGCTCGTCCATCCACACCAGGTGGGCGGCGAACTGGTCGGCGACCTCGGGGCGCGCCTCGGCGCCGGCGATCAGGTCGCCGCGCGAGACGTCGATCTCGTCGTCGAGCACCAGGGTCACCGCCTCGCCGGCACCGGCCCGCTCGCGCTCCCCGTCCATGGTGACGATGCGCGCGAGCGTCGAGCGCTTGCCCGCCGGCAGCACCACCAACGGCTCGCCGACGCGCACCTCGCCGCCGGCGACGGTGCCGCTGAAGCCGCGGAAGTCGAGGTTCGGCCGGTTGACCCACTGTACCGGCATGCGGAAGGGCCCGGCGCGCAGGTCGCGCTCGACATCGACCCCTTCCAGATAACCGAGCAGGGTCGGCCCGTCGTACCAGGGCATGCGTTCGGAGGCGGCGGTGACATTGTCGCCGGTGAGCGCCGAGACCGGGATGCAGGTGACCGCATCGATCCCGAGCCGCGCGGCGAAGGCGCGATAATCGGCGCTGATGCGCTCGAAGGTCTCGCGGTCCCAGTCGACCAGATCCATCTTGTTGACCGCCAGCACCAGATGGCGGATGCCGAGCAGCGAGACGATATAGCTGTGGCGCCGGGTCTGGGTGAGCACCCCCTTGCGCGCGTCGGCGAGCAGCACCGCGGCCTCGGCGGTGGAGGCGCCGGTGGCCATGTTGCGGGTGTACTGCTCGTGCCCGGGGGTGTCGGCGACGATGAACTTGCGCCGATCGGTGGTGAAGAAGCGGTAGGCGACATCGATGGTGATGCCCTGCTCGCGCTCGGCGGCCAGACCGTCGACGAGCAGCGCCAGATCGAGGTTGCCGCTGCCGGTGGTGCCGAAGCGCGCCGAGTCGTTCTCGAGGCTGGCGAGCTGGTCCTCGAACAACAGCTGGCAGTCGTAGAGCAGCCGTCCGAGCAGGGTCGACTTGCCGTCGTCGACCGAGCCGCAGGTGATGAAGCGCAGCAGCGTCTTGTCTTCCTGGGCGCGCAGATAGGCCTCGACCTCGGCGGTGGCGCCGGCGTGTTCCGGTGTCTGGGTCATCAGAAGTAGCCCTCCTGCTTCTTGGCTTCCATGGAGGCGCCGGCGTCCTGGTCGATGACCCGGCCCTGTCGCTCGCTGGTGCGCGCCAGCAGCATCTCGCGGATGATCTCGGGGAGCGTCTGCGCGCTGCTCTCCACCGCGCCGGTGAGCGGGTAGCAGCCGAGGGTACGAAAGCGCACCATGCGCGCCTCGGGCCTCTCGCCCGGGGCCAGCGGCATGCGCTCATCGTCGACCATGATCAGGGCGCCGTCGCGCTCGACCACCGGGCGCGGCGCGGCGAAATAGAGCGGCACCACCGGGATCTCCTCCTGATAGATGTACTGCCAGATGTCGAGCTCGGTCCAGTTCGACAGCGGGAAGACGCGGATGCTCTCGCCCTTGTTGATGCGGCCGTTGTAGAGGTTCCACAGCTCCGGGCGCTGGTTCTTGGGGTCCCAGCGGTGGCTGCGGGTACGGAAGGAGAACACCCGCTCCTTGGCCCGGCTCTTCTCCTCGTCGCGCCGCGCGCCGCCGAAGGCGGCGTCGAAGCCGTAGAGATCGAGCGCCTGCTTGAGCGACTGGGTCTTCATCACGTCGGTGTGCACCGCCGAGCCGTGGGTGAAGGGGCCGATGCCCTGCGCCACCCCCTCCTGGTTGATGTGCACCAGCAGATCGAGCCCGAGTTCAGCGGCACGCCGGTCGCGGAAGGCGACCATCTCGCGGAACTTCCAGGTGGTGTCGACATGCAGCAGCGGAAACGGCGGCTTGGAGGGATAGAAGGCCTTGAGGGCCAGGTGCAGCATCACGCTGCTGTCCTTCCCGATGGAGTAGAGCATCACCGGGTTGCGGAACTGGGCCGCGACCTCGCGCATGATATGGATGCTCTCGGCTTCGAGGCGTTGCAGATGCGTCTGATATGACATGGCTTCCCTGATCTCGTGCACGGATCGTGAGCGCCGACGGCGCACACAGGGCCCAATGGTAACGGTTCGGTGTGAACTGGAGAAAACCGTGACCGATTTCAAATCCCGCAAGGCACCGCTAGAGCAGCCGCTGCGCCTCGCCGCCGCGCAGCCCGAGCACCTGGCGCCCGAGCGTCAGCGCCTGCTCGGCGAAGGCGTCCGGGCCGTCCCAGGCCAGCCCCTCGGCCATCACCTCGTCGAGCAGCGCGCTGACCACCCGCAGCCGGTCGCCCTCACCACCGCGCTCGGCGCAGACATAGAGGCTCGGCTCGCCCTGACCGGCGGGGACGAAGGCGAGGATGAAGCGATAGGGACGCGGATCGGCGCTATCGATCTCGCCGAGCAGGGTCGCCTCGCAGCCGTCGAGGCGGTAGCGACGCTTGGGAATCGCGGTACGGATATGGGGTCGGTGCTCCATCGCCGGTGCTCCTCTCTTTGGTGACGGGGCTCAGCGCCCCCGGTAGAAGCGATTGGGGCGGACCATCACGGTTTCGATCCGGCGGCTGATATCGCGCAGACTCAACCGACGCACCGGCTGGCGACTGGCGGTACGCGCCGCCTCGGCGGTGTCGAGACGCGCCTTGACCACCCCGGCGAGGCGCTCGGCCAGCTCCGGGCGCGCGGCGACGATACGACGCACGCAGTCGAGATCGACACGGATCAGACTGACATCGCTCTTGGCGGTGAATTCGAGGAAGGAGGGATCGTTGGTCAACATCGAGGTGATGCCGAAGTGCTTGCCCGGCCCCAGCGTCTCGGTGACCTTGCGGCTGCGGTCCGGGAGGGTGACCACCGCCTCCACCAGACCACCGGCGACGACGTAGAAGGCATCGCTCTGAGCGCCGTCGGCGAGGATCACGTGACCGCTGTCGTAGTGACAGTAGACCCCGCGCGCGGCGACCTCCTCGAGTTCGTCGGCGGTGAGCAGGCCACTCACATCCAGCCCCTTGAGCGCGAGCAGGATGCTCGGCGGCTCGGCGTGACTGACATGGGCGCGACGGGTGCGCATCTCGCGCACCTCCGGGGCCATCTCGATGCCCGCGTCCTGGAGGCTGCGATGGATCTCGCGAAACAGCTCCTCGCGGGCGCGGAACATCGCCGGATAGTTCTTCAGATGCACCCAGACCATGTAGACGTAGGGCACCGTGGTGGCCTCGCTCAGGCGCACCACCGGATAGGGGAACTTGAGCACGCTCTCGCAGCGCATCGCCGCCTCGAGCATCAGCGCGGTGGCAAAGCGCGGATCGATCTCGGCGGGCAGCTTGACGAAGTACCAGGGGGCGTAGAGGTGCTGGTCGTCGTGCAGGTTCTTGATCGGCTGCCCGGCCATCTGCGAGTTGGGGATGATGTGGGTGGAGTTGTCCCAGCCGCGCAGCCGGGTCGAGCGCCAGTTGAGATCGATCACCTGACCGACGATGCCGTTGTTGAGCTCGACCCAGTCGCCGAGCCGGAAGGGCCGCTCGACGCCGAGGGCGATGCCCGAGAACAGGTCGCCCAGGGTCTTCTGCAGCGCCAGACCGAGCACCGCCGCGGCGACGCCGGTCGAGACCCAGATGCCGGTGAAGGAATAGCCGCGCTGCCACAGATAGATCGCCAGCCCGAAGAGCATCATCGCCACATAGATCAGACCGACCACCAGCTTGGGGACGCGCTCGGAGAGATCGTCGTCGGCGCGCACCAGCAGCACCACCTCGATCAGCCGCGCCACCGCCCAGCCGGCGGCCAGATGTGCCACCAGCAGGGTCAGCGAGCGGATGCCGGCATCGACGTCGGGCACCTCGAGCACCGCCGCGCCGAGCCTCAGCAGGGTACCGGCGACGATCACCATCCCCGGCAGCACCAGCAGGTCGAGCAGCGCCACCAGCGCGGGGAAGCGGCTGGCCACCGGGCGGTTGTCGACCCGCCAGGTGACGACGCGCGCCACCAGGAAGGCGAGCAGCACGCCGAGGAAGAGGTGCCAGTTGTCCTGCGCCAGGGAGTCGAACAGTGCGGTCATGTCGTGGGTCAGCCTGGATCTTGCGTGGGCTCGGGTCGGTCCGCCCGCCGCCGGGCGAGCCCGGCAACCGACGGCGCATCCGACCGGCGGGATCGTGCATGCGCACGGCGCCGCCGCCCGAGGGCGGCGCCGTCGCGAGCGCCCCGGAGCGGGCGCTCGCCTGGGCCGTTCAGCCCTTGCGCGCCTTGGCGAAGGCCTCGGCCATGGCGCCGCCGAGCGCGGCAGCGCCCTGCCCGGCGCCGCGCTGACGCCGCTCGCCGCCCTGGCGGCGCTCTCCACCCTGACGCGGCTTGTCCGACTTGGCCTTGGGCCGGGCCGGGCGCTGGCCCGACCTGGCCGCCTCGCCCGCGGCACGCGCCGGCGCCTTGCCGCGCCCGCTCGCCCCGCCCTTGGTGCCATCCTCGTCGCCGAGGCGCCGGGTGAGGGCGATGCGCTTGCGCTCGAGATCGACCTCGAGCACCTTGACCTTGACCAGATCGCCCGACTTGACCACCGCATGCGGGTCCTTGACGAAGCGATCGGCGAGCGCCGAGATGTGCACCAGACCGTCCTGGTGCACGCCGATGTCGACGAAGGCACCGAAGTTGGTGACATTGGTCACCGTGCCCTCGAGCACCATCCCCGGCTTGAGATCGGCCAGGGTCTCGACGCCCTCCTTGAACTGCGCGGTCTTGAACTCCGGGCGCGGGTCGCGACCGGGCTTCTCCAGCTCGGCGAGGATGTCGCGCACCGTCGGCAGGCCGAAACGCTCGTCGGTGAACGCGGCCGGGTCGAGCGCGCGCAGCGTTGCGGTGTCGCCGATCAGCGCGCCGATCTCCTTGCCGGTGTGCGCGACGATGCGCCGCACCACCGGATAGGCCTCGGGATGCACCGCCGAGGCATCGAGCGGCTCGTCGCCGTCGGGCACCCGGAGGAAGCCGGCGCTCTGCTGGAAGGTCTTGTCGCCGAAGCGCGACACCGCCATCAGCGCCTTGCGGTTGGCGAAGGCGCCGTGGTCCTCGCGGAACTGGACGATGTTCTCGGCCAGCCCGCGGTTGAGCCCCGAGACCTGGGCGAGCAGCGGCACCGAGGCGGTGTTGAGATCGACACCGACGGCGTTGACGCAGTCCTCCACCACCGCGTCCAGGGTGCGCGCGAGCTGACCCTGGTTGACGTCGTGCTGGTACTGGCCGACGCCGATCGCCTTGGGCTCGATCTTGACCAGCTCGGCGAGCGGGTCCTGCAGCCGCCGCGCGATCGACACCGCGCCGCGCAGCGAGACGTCGAGGAGCGGCAGCTCCTTGGAGGCGAACTCCGAGGCCGAGTAGACCGAGGCGCCGGCCTCGCTGACCACCAGCGAGCGCAGCCCCAGCTCGGGGTGACGCTCGATCAGCTCGCGCACCAGCCGGTCGGTCTCGCGCGAGGCGGTACCGTTGCCGATGCTCACCAGCTTGACCGCGTTCTGTCGCGCCAGCTCGGCGAGCCGGGCGATGGCGTCGTCCCACTGCTTGCGCGGCGCGTGCGGATAGATGGTGTCGGTGTCGACCACCCGCCCGGTGGCGTCGACCACCGCCACCTTGACCCCGGTGCGCAGCCCCGGGTCGAGCCCGAGGGTCGGCAGCCGCCCGGCCGGCGCGGCCAACAGCAGCGCCTTGAGGTTGAGACCGAAGACGCGGATCGCCTCGCCCTCGGCGGCCTCCAGCAGCCGCCCCTTGAGCTCCAGATCGAGTCGGGTGAGGAGCTTGACGCGCCAGCACTTGCGCACCGTCTCGACCAGCCAGTCGTCGGCGGCGCGGCCCTGCTGGGCGATGCCGAAGCGCGCGGCGATGCGCGCGCGGCAGGGGGCGTCGGGGTCCTCGCCGGGACCCGACAGCAGCTCCAGCGCGAGCACCCCCTGGTTGCGACCGCGAAACAGCGCCAGGGCGCGGTGCGAGGGGATCTTGGCGATCGCCTCGCGATAGTCGAAGTAGTCGGCGAACTTGTTGCCCTCCTGCTCCTTGCCCTCGAGCACCCGCGAGACCAGGATGCCCTGCTCCCACAACCGGTCGCGCAGCTCGCCGGCGAGTTCGGCGTCCTCGGCGAAGCGCTCCATGAGGATCTGGCGCGCGCCCTCGAGTGCGGCCTCGGCATCGGCCACCCCGCGCTCGGCCTCGACATAGGCCGCGGCGCACTGCTCGGGCACCTGGGTGGGATCGGCGAGCAGCGCCTCGGCCAGCGGCTCGAGCCCGGCCTCGCGGGCGATCTGCGCCTTGGTGCGACGCTTCGGCTTGTGCGGCAGATAGAGGTCCTCGAGCCGCTGCTTGGTCTCGGCCGCGACGATCTCGGCGTGCAGCTCGGCGGTGAGCTTGCCCTGCTCCTCGATGCTCTTGAGCACGGTAACGCGGCGCTCGTCGAGCTCGCGCAGATAGACCAGCCGCTCCTGCAGATGACGCAGCTGGACGTCATCGAGACCGCCGGTGACCTCCTTGCGATAGCGCGCGATGAAGGGCACGGTGGCGCCCTCGTCGAGCAGCCGCACGGCCGCCTCCACCTGCTCCGGTCGGACCGCGAGTTCCTGGCTGATGGTCTCGGTGATGCTGATCATTGACTCTCGTTCATCGTTGCGAAAAGGGAAAACCGGGCGCGGCGTCACGACCACGCCGGCGTCGCGCCCGTGGCATCATACCCGAGCACAGCGGCGGCGATCTCCCGGCGCCGCGCGACAGGACCCGAACGATGACCGACGAAGACCTCCACTGGCAACCGGCGAGCACCGCGCCCGCACTCGGCGACGACGAGATCCATCTGTGGCGGATCGATACCGGCGAGCACCACGGCCAGGCGCTCGAGACGGCGCGCGCCGTGCTCGAGACGGCGCACCTGGCGCGGCTCGCGCGCATCCGCGACCCGGCCCAGCACGCCCGCGCCGTTCGCGCCCAGGCCGGGCTGAGACGGGTGCTCGGGCACTATCTGGGCGAGCCGCCGCAACTGGTCAAGGGCGCCAACGGCAAGCCCTATCTCGACGCGAGGCAGGCGGCGCTCGCCTTCAATCTCACCACCAGCGGCGAGCTGGCGCTGCTCGGGGTGCGCCGCGGCAGCGGGCCACGGGCCGAGCTCGGCGTCGACTGCGAGTGGATCCGCCCGCGCGCGCGGCTCGCGGCGGTGGCGCGGCGGATGTTCGACCCCGCCACCTGCGCGGCGGTGCTCGCCCACCCCGAGGAGGCGCGGCTGGTGCCCTTCTGTCGCGCCTGGACCGCGCTCGAGGCCGATGCCAAGTGCGACGGGCGCGGGCTGATGCGCCCGCGCGCGGCGGCAAGCCCACTGCCGCGCATCGCCCACTGCCGCCCCGCCCCCGGCTACATCGCCGCGCTGGCCAGCCCGACCTTGCCGCCGCGCGCGCGCTGGCGCGCGCTGGCGCTCGTCGATGACTGATCGGCAGTATACTGCCGCCCCCGTATCCAGGAGTTACCCTTGGTGGACACCCTAGAGATCATCCTCCTCGCCCTGGTGCAGGGCGTCACCGAATTTCTCCCCATCTCCAGCTCCGGGCACCTGATCCTCACCCCGCTGCTGTTCGGCTTCGAGCTGCAGGAGCTGGCCTTCGACGTCGCCCTGCACCTCGGCACCCTCGGCGCCGTGACCCTCTACTTCCGCCGCGAGATCGCGCGCATGACGGTCGCCGTGCTCGGCTCGCTGCGTCACCGTCGGTTCGATGATCCCGACGCCCGGCTCGGCTGGATGATCGTGCTCGCCACCGTGCCGGTGGTGCTGCTCGGGCTGCCGCTCAAGCTGGTGCTGGAGTTCCTCCGCGACGACCCGACGCTGATCGCCAAGGTGATCGCCGCCACCAGCATCGGCTTCGGCCTGCTGCTGTGGTGGAGCGACTGGCGCGGCGCGCGGCGGCGCGACGAATACAGCCTGGGCTGGCGCGGGGCGCTGGTGGTGGGGGTGATGCAGGCGCTGGCGATCATCCCCGGCACCTCGCGCTCGGGCATCACCATCACCGCCGGGCTGCTGCTCGGGCTGACCCGGCGCGCCGCCTCGCGCTTCTCCTTCCTGCTGGCGATCCCCACCATCCTCATGGCGGGCACGGTCGAGGGTATCGAGCTGGCCGGACAGGGCGCTGCGGTCGACTGGATGGGGTTGGCGCTCGGCGCGGTGTGGTCGATGCTCTTTGCCTATCTCACCATCCATCTGTTCCTGCGCTTCATCGAGCGCGTCAGCATGTTGCCCTTCGTGCTCTACCGCGTGGCGCTCGGCGGGCTCATCCTGCTGCTGGTGTGGTAGCGTCGGGGAGCGGGCCGCCATCCGGTGACCACGCGCCAACCGCCCCGAGGAGAAGGCATGACCCGACCCGAGCCCCGCTCGCTGCTCGAGCATCACCGTCCCGACTACGCCGGCGGCGGCATCGTCAACCTGATGAGCACGCTGATCGCCGCGCGCGGCGGCCAGCCGGAGACGCCGACGCTCACCGCCCTGCCCCCGGCGCGACTGGCCGACACCCGCAACCTGGTGCTGCTGGTGATCGACGGGCTGGGCGCCGACTGGCTGCGGCGCCACGCCCCCGAGGGGCTGCTCGCGCGTCATCGCATCGCTACCCTGAGCACGGTGTTCCCGGCGACCACCGCCGCGGCCATCACCACCTATCTCACCGGCGACGCGCCGCTGCGTCACGGGCTGACCGGCTGGCACACCTATCTGCGCGAACTCGGCTGCGTGATGGCGGTGCTGCCCGGCACCCCGCGCTACGGCGGGGTCTCCTACGCGCGCGCCGGGATCGACCCGGCGCGGCTGTTCGGCACCCGCCCGGTGTTCGACCGCATCGCCACCCGTTCGAGCGTGATCGCGCCGCAGTTCATCATCGACTCCGACTTCAACCGCGCCCACAGCGGGCAGGCCGAGCGGCTCGGCTTCCAGGGGCTCGACGACATGTTCGGCCAGGCCGCGCGGGTGATCCGCGCCGCCCCCTGGCGTCCCGGTCGGCGCCGTCACGACGCCGCCCCGCGCTATCTCTATCTCTACTGGCCGAGGCTCGACACCATCGGTCACCAGCAGGGTATCGAGAGCGCGGCGGCGGTCGGTCATCTGGCGCAGATCGAGGCCGCGCTCGCGCGCTTTCTCGAACAGATCACGGGGACCGACACCCAGGTGCTGGTGTGCGCCGACCACGGCCAGGTCGACAGCACCCCCGAGACCCGTGTCGATCTCGACGACCACCCGGAGCTGGCCGAGTGTCTGGCGCTGCCGCTGTGCGGCGAGCCGCGCGCGGCCTTCTGCTATCTGCGCTCGGGGCGCGAGCGCCAGTTCCTCGACTACTGCGAGGCGCATCTGGCCGAGCGGGTGGAGGTGGTGCCGAGCAACCGGCTGATCGAGCTGGGGATGTTCGGCAGCGGCGAGCGCAACCCGCGACTGGCCGAGCGGATCGGCGACTACTGTCTGCTCGCGCGCGACAACGCGATCGTCGTCGATCGCCTGCCGAACGAGCGCCCCCACCCGGTGGTCGGGGTGCACGGCGGGCTGAGTCGCGCCGAGCTGGAGGTGCCGCTGGCGCTGCTGCGCCCGGACTGAGCGCCGGGCGCGGGCGGGATCACATCAGCCCGAGCTGGAGCCGGGCCTCGTCGCTCATCCGCTCCTGGGTCCAGGGCGGATCCCACACCAGCGCGACATCGACCTCGCCGACGCCCTCGACCCGCGCCACCGCCTGTTTGACCATCAAGGGCATCATCCCGGCGACCGGACAACCGGGGGCGGTGAGGGTCATCTCCACGGCCACCGCGCCGTCGGCGGCGATGTCGATGGTGTAGATCAGGCCGAGGTCATAGATGTTGACCGGGATCTCCGGGTCGTGGACGCCGCGCAGGGCGGTGACGATCGACTCGCGCAGGGCCTCGGCGTCGACGACCGCCGGCGGTGCGTCCTCGACCTCGGTGGCGTCACGCCCGGCGTCGGCGGCGAGCGCCGCCACCTCGTCCTCGTGGTCCTGCTCGCGTTTGCCGAATCCGGCGAGGCGGGCCAGTCTGTTCATGGATGCGAACCTCTTCGACTGCAGATGATGCCGACGGGCCGGCGCCCGCGCGGGCGCCGACACCGCTCAGTCCAGGGGCGCGGCCTCGAGCCGGTCGCCGACCAGGGCCGCGATCTCGGCGCGCAGCGCCTCGTCGCCGAGCCGCCCGATGATCTCCTCGGCGAAACCGAGACAGAGCATGCGCCGGGCGCTGGCCTCGGGGATGCCGCGGGCGCGCAGATAGAACAGCATCTGCGGGTCGATCTGACCGACCGTGGTGCCGTGGCTGCACTTGACGTCGTCGGCGTTGATCTCGAGCTGCGGCTTGGTGTCGATCTCGGCGCGCTCGGAGAGCATCAGATTGCGGTTGGACATCGCCGCGTCGGTGCGCTGGGCGTCCTGGGCGACGAACACCCGACCGTCGAACACCGCGCGTCCCTGACCGTAGAGGATGCCCTTGAACAGCTCGACGCTGGTGCAGTCGGGCACCGCGTGGTCGACATCGAGGTGATAGTCGATGAGCTGACCGTCGCCCGAGAGATAGAGCCCGTGGAGCACGCACTCGGCCCCCGGCCCGGCGAAACGGGTGTTGATGTCGGTGCGCGCCCAGCGCCCGCCGAGACCGATGTTGAGCCCCTGATAGCGGCTGCGCGCCTGCTGGTGCAGATAGAGCGTGCTGAGATGGAACGACTCGGCCGAGTCGTGCTGGATGCGCTCATGATCGAGCCGCGCCTCGGCCGCGAGGTCGATCTCGAGCACGGCGTTGGTGGCGTGCGCGATGCTCGGCTCGGCCCCGACATAGCGCTCGACGAGCCGTGCCTCGGCGCCCTCGCCGAGCACGATCAGGTGGCGCGGCTGGGCCAGCGTCGGGCGCTCGCCGGTGGTGACGTGGAGCAGTTCGAGCGGGCGCTCGAGCCGCGCGCCGGGCGCAAGCAGCACCACCAGCCCGTCGGCGCCGCCGGCGGCGTTGAGCGCCGGGAAGAGCGCGGCGGGATCGTCGGCGAGCGCACCGAGATGGGGGCGCACCGCCTCCGGATCCTCGGCGATCAAGCGCGCCAGCGAGTCGATCCGCACGCCCTCGGGGAGCGCGCCGAGCCGGCCGTGCTCGGGGGCATACCGGCCATTGACCAGCACCACCCGATCGGCCTCGAGGCCCTCGACCAGCAGCGGCGCCAGCGCCTCGGCGGCGAGCACCGCCGCGCCCTCGTCGAACGCCTGCTCGAACAGTCGGCGCGGGTTGGTGTAGCGCCACGCCTCCTGCTTGCTCCCCGGAACACCGAGCGCCGTCGCCCGCTCGCGCGCACTCGTGCGCCAGGCCTCGAGCCACGCCGGGCCGCCGTTCGGGGTGGCGGCCCCGAGCCAGGTCGCCAGCTCGCCACTCATGCCGCCGCGCCCTCGTCGGTGATCCAGCCGTAGCCGTGCTGCTCGAGTTCGAGCGCCAGCTCCTTGCCGCCGGAGCGGATGATCCGGCCCTTGTAGAGGACGTGGACGAAATCGGGCTCGATGTAGTCGAGCAGACGCTGGTAGTGGGTGACCACGATCATCGATCGCTCGGGGCTGCGCAGCGCGTTGACGCCCTCCGAGACCACCCGCAGGGCGTCGATGTCGAGTCCGGAGTCGGTCTCGTCGAGGATCGCCAGCTTGGGCTCGAGCAGCGCCATCTGGAAGATCTCGTTGCGCTTCTTCTCGCCGCCGGAGAAGCCGGCGTTGACCGCGCGCTTGAGCAGCGAGTCGTCGAGGTGCAGCACCTTCAGCTTCTCCTTGATCAGGCGCATGAAGGAGACCGCATCGAGCTCGTCCTCGCCACGCGCCTTGCGGATGCTGTTGAGCGCGGACTTGAGGAAGTAGGTGTTGTTCACCCCCGGCAGCTCGACCGGGTACTGGAAGGCGAGAAACAGCCCGAGCTGGGCGCGCTCCTCGGGCTCGAGCGCGAGCAGGTCGCGCCCCTCGAAGCTCGCCGTGCCGCCGGTGACGGCATAGCCCTCGCGGCCCGAGAGCACATGCGCGAGCGTGCTCTTGCCCGAGCCGTTGGGGCCCATGATGGCGTGCACCTCGCCGGGGCCGATGCGCAGGTCCAGCCCGCGCAGGATCTCTTTGTCGCCGACGTTGGCCCGCAGGCCAGTGACAGATAGCATCGTCCTCTCCCAATCGTCCGGAACCCGCGCGGGTTCCCTGTCCGAATCTTGCGTGTTGTTTCGCCGAGCCCGCGCGGCGCTAGCCGACCGCACCTTCCAGGCTGATGCTGAGCAGCTTCTGCGCCTCGACCGCGAACTCCATCGGGAGCTCGTTGAAGACTTCCTTGCAGAACCCGTTGACGATCATCGACACCGCATCCTCCTCGCTGAGCCCGCGGGCGCGGCAGTAGAAGAGCTGGTCGTCGCTGATCTTGGAGGTGGTCGCCTCGTGCTCCATGTTCGCCGAGGGGTGTTTGACCTCGATGTAGGGCACGGTGTTGGCGGTGCAACGATCGCCGATCAGCAGCGAGTCGCACTGGGTGTGGTTGCGCGCGTTGGCCGCGCGCTGACCGATCCGCACCAGCCCGCGATAGGTCTGGCGCCCCTCGCCCGCCGAGATGCCCTTGGAGACGATGGTCGAGCGGGTGTTGGGACCGATGTGGATCATCTTGGTGCCGGTGTCGGCCTGCTGGCGACCCTTGGTCACCGCCACCGAGTAGAACTCGCCGACCGCGTCCTCGCCGCGCAGCAGGCAGCTCGGATACTTCCAGGTGATCGCCGAACCGGTCTCGACCTGGGTCCAGGAGATCTTCGAGCGCGCGCCGCGGCAGTCGCCGCGCTTGGTGACGAAGTTGTAGATACCGCCGCGTCCCTGGGCGTCGCCCGGATACCAGTTCTGCACCGTCGAGTACTTGATCTCGGCGTCATCGAGCGCGATCAGCTCGACGACGGCGGCGTGGAGCTGGTTCTCGTCGCGCTGCGGTGCGGTACAGCCCTCCAGATAGCTGACGTAGCTGCCCGCCTCGGCGACGATCAGGGTGCGCTCGAACTGCCCGGTGTTGCGGGCGTTGATGCGGAAGTAGGTGCTCAGCTCCATCGGGCAGCGCACCCCCTCGGGGATGTAGACGAAGGTGCCGTCGCTGAACACCGCCGCGTTGAGACAGGCGAAGTAGTTGTCGGTGTGCGGCACCACCGAGCCGAGGTACTGCTTGACCAGCTCGGGGTAGGCGTGCACCGCCTCGGAGATCGAGCAGAAGATCACTCCGGCCTCGGCCAGGGTCTCGCGGAAGGTGGTGGCCACCGAGACGCTGTCGAACACCGCATCGACCGCCACCCCGGCGAGCGCCTTCTGCTCCTCGATGGGGATGCCGAGCTTCTCGTAGGTCTCGAGCAGCGCGGGATCGACCTCGTCGAGGCTCTTGGGGCCGTCCTCGGGGCGCTTGGGCGCGGAGTAGTAGGAGATCGCCTGGAAGTCGATCGGCGGATGATCGACATCGGCCCAGTTCGGCGGCGTCATGGTCAGCCAGTGGCGATAGGCCTTGAGCCGCCACTCGGTCATGAACTCGGGCTCGCCCTTGCGTGCCGAGATCGCGCGCACCACGTCCTCGTCCAGCCCCGGCGGCAGGGTATCGGACTCGATCTCGGTGGTGAAACCGTGCTCGTACTCGGATCCGACGATGTCTTCGACGGCTGGGGTTGAGGTCATCGCTCCAGGCTCCGCTTATTCTCAGTAATTTGCTCAGTTATTAATATACGCCGCCAAGGGCACGAATCAACACCCCGCGCAACGCGGCAGTTCGTCTCGTCGACCTCGGGGGGCTGGACGGTGCCGGACATCGGCCCGCGTGCGGTGATGTCCACCGGATATTGCAGATAAACGGCGATTATATTCCAACTCGATGGCTGCTTTCACATCGAACTTGCAAATGCGAGGCGTTCACGTGGCAGCGGCTTCCCCGGCGGGGGCGCTCGAACCGGGTCGGGGACCCAACCATACAGCGACGCGCACCGGCCTGTCTCGTCCGCCATGCACCGGCATCGACCAGGCTCCGCCCGATCCGTGGGCAAGGACGCCTCCCCCGAGCGCACCGCAGCGCGCACGGTGCGTTCGCGCTGTTCTCCGAAGCAAGCGACGGGCCAGCGCCGGCGACGAGGGTCAGTCGGTGCCGAGCAGCCGCTCCAGGTGGGCGACGATGCGCTCGCCGGCGCGCCCGTCCCAGCGCTCGGGAATCTCGCCGCGCGGCCAGCGACCATCGAACAGTCGCGCCAGCGCCGGGCCGAGACGCTCGGGATCGGTGCCGACGAGCAGGTTGGTGCCGATCTCCACCGTCTCCGGGCGCTCGGTGGTATCGCGCAGGGTCAGGCAGGGCACCCCGAGCACCGTGGTCTCCTCGGTGATGCCGCCGGAGTCGGTGATCACCGCGCGGGCGTGACGCACCAGATGGTTGAACTCCAGATAGGGCTGGGGCTCGATCAGGTGCAGGGTCTCGGGCACCGCGTCGAGCCGCTCCAGGGTGCGCGCGGTGCGCGGATGCACCGGGAAGACCACCGGCTGCCCGCGGGTATGCTCGGCCACCGCGCGGAGCATGCGCGCGAAGGCGCCGTCGGCGTCGACATTGGCCGGGCGGTGCAGGGTGAGCACGAAATACTCGCCCGGCCTCAGCCCCAGATCGTCCCAACACGGCGGCGGACGCAGCCGGTCGAGATTGGCCAGCAGGGTGTCGATCATGGTGTTGCCGACGAAGAAGATCCGCTCCTCGCCCACCCCGGCGGCGCGCAGATTGGCGTTGGCGTGCGCGCTGGTGGTGAAGAACCAGTTGGTGATCGCATCGGTCACCATGCGGTTGATCTCCTCGGGCATCCCCCAGTCGCCGGAGCGGATGCCGCCCTCGACGTGCGCCACCCGCACCCCGAGCTTCTGCGCGGCGATGGCGCAGGCCATGGTCGAGGTGACGTCCCCCACCACCAGACAGAGCGCGGCGGGGTGCTCGAGCAGCAGCCGCTCGTAGCGGGTCATGATCGCCGCGGTCTGCTCGGCCTGGGTACCGGAGCCGACCTCGAGATTGATATCCGGCGCGGGGATCCCGAGTTGTTCGAAGAAGTCGCCCGACATCCGCCGGTCGTAATGCTGTCCGGTGTGCACCAGACGATACTCGAGCCCGCCGCCGTCCGCGCGCCGCTGCTCCAGGGCGCGGATGATGGGCGCGATCTTCATGAAGTTCGGGCGTGCACCGGCGATGATGTCGATCAGGGGCATGGATCCGGTCCCTCGTTGGCGATGAGGCGCGACAGTACGGGCCGCGCGCACAGAGCCTAACGCGCCGCTCGCGGCCCGTCACCCGCCGCCGCCCGCGCCTCTCGCCACGCGCTACCGGGCAAAGCTTGTCCACTCCAAAAAGACTTCAACATCGGCGGACACTTAAGCGCGTCGCGCACAGGTTATCCACAGATGGAACCACAGCAACTGTGGATAACCGAATCGTCATCCACACCCGGCCCCCGACCGTGACAGGAGCGAGCCATGCGCCCAGACCCATCCACCGCCCTGCTGATCGACATGGACGGCGTGCTCTACCAGGGCGAGCAGGCCATCGCCGGCGCCGCCGAGACCCTCGACTGGCTGCGCGCCAACGCGGTGGCCCACCGCTTCGTCACCAACGCCAGCTCGCGCCCGCGCGCGCAGCTTGTCGCGCGCCTCGCCGGTCACGGCATCACGGTCGAGGAGACGCACATCCTCACCCCGCTGGTGGCCGCCGCCGACTGGCTGCGCGAACAGGTCGACGGCCCGGTCGCGGCCTTCGTCCCCGACGCCACCCTGGCCGACCTCGACGGGCTCGCCCTCGCCCGCGACCCCGAGCACGACCGCGCCGGCGCCGTGGTCGTCGGCGATCTCGGCGCCGGGTGGGACTTCGCCACCCTCAACCGCGCCTTCCGCTTCCTCATGCAGCCCGACGCCCCGCCCCTGCTCGCCCTCGGCATGACCCGCTACTGGCGCGCCGAGGACGGGCTGCGCCTCGACACCGCGCCCTTCGTGATGGCGCTGGCGCATGCCAGCGGGCGCGAGCCCCAGGTCTTCGGCAAGCCCGCCGCGGCCTTCTTCGAACGCGCCCTCGCGGCGCTCGGCGCCAGCCCCGCGACCACCTGGATGATCGGCGACGACCTGCGCGGCGACGTCGGCGGCGCCCAGGCCGCCGGGATGCGCGGCCTGCTGGTGCGCACCGGCAAGTTCCGCGCCGACGAGCTGGCGACGAGCGACATCCGCCCCGAGGCGGTGCTCGACTCCATCGCCGAGCTGCCGCGCTGGTGGAGCGGGGGCGACTGAAGCGGTTTGCCCGGGGACGATTTTGTGCGATGGTCGGGGTAACAGCGGGCTCCGGCCCCATCGTCAGATCATCGAGTCAGACCCCATGAAACCGGCTCCATCGCCACAGGTCCTGGCCAACCCGCGCTTCCGTCGGCTGTTCACCGCCCAGGTGATCGCCCTGGTCGGCACCGGGATGAGCACGGTGGCGCTCAGCCTGCTCGCCTTCGCCCTCGGCGGCGCCCAGGCCGCGGTCATCCTCGGCGCCGCGCTGGCGTTGAAGATGGTCGCCTATGTCTTCTTCGCCCCGGTGTTCGGGGGGCTGGCGCACCGCCTGCCGCGCCGCCCCTTCCTGGTGACCATGGACCTGATCCGCGCCGCGGTGCTGCTCGCCCTGCCCTGGGTCGACGCGTTGTGGCAGGTGCTCGCGCTGATCTTCCTGCTCAACCTCTGCGCCGCGGGCTTCAAGCCGGTGTTCTCCGCGACCATCGCCGACCTGCTCCCCGACGAGGCCGAGTACACCCGCGCCCTGGCGCTCTCGCGTCTGGCCTACGATCTCGAGGCGCTGCTCAGCCCGCTGCTCGCCGGTGCGGCGCTGCTGTTGATCAGCGACGACGGGCTGTTCGCGCTCAACGCCCTCGCCTTCCTCGTCTCGGCGGTGCTGGTCGCGCGCACCCTGCTGCCCGCGGCCAGAGCGCCGGAGCGCACCGGCACGCTCGGCGCCGAGATCCTCTTCGGCGTGCGCGCCTATCTCGCCACCCCGCGTCTGCGCGGGCTGCTCGCGCTCTATCTCGCGGTGGCCGGTGCCAGCGCCATGGTGATCGTCAACACCGTGGTCTATGTGCGCGACACCCTCGGTGCCAGCGAGTCGATGGTGGCCATCGCCCTGGGCGCGACCGGCGCCGGCTCGATGCTCACCGCGCTGGCGGTGCCGCGACTGCTCGAGCACATCAGTGAACGGCGGTTGATGCTCGGCGGCGCGGCGCTGCTCGGCGCCGGGCTGCTGCTCGTCGCCAGCGGCCCCGGCCTCGGCGGGCTGCTCGCCATCTGGGTGCTGGTCGGCGCAGGTCTCTCACTGGTGCAGACCCCCGCCGGTCGGGTGATCAACCGCTCGGCCGCCGCCGGTGATCGCGCCGCCTACTTCTCGGCGCACTTCTCGCTCTCGCACGCCTGCTGGCTGGTGTTCTATCTGCTTGCCGGCGCGCTCGGCGCCAGCCTCGGCACACCCGCCACCGCGCTCCTGCTGGGACTGGCCGCGCTCGCCTGCACCGCGCTCGCCGCCCGGCTGTGGCCGCGCGACGATCGCGCGGTGCTCGAACACCACCACCGGGCGCTCGACCACGACCACCTCCATACCCACGACAGCCACCACGATCATCCACACGCGGGCTGGGAGGGGCCGGAGCCGCACCGCCACCGGCACCACCACCGGGCACTGCGCCACGCCCACGACTTCGTCATCGACACCCATCACCCGGTCTGGCCCGACGCGCGCCCGGCCTGACCCACACCGGAGAGACCATCATGCTTCACCCTCACACCATCGGCATCGTCGGCACCGGCCAGGTCGGCATGGCCGCCGCCTTCTCGCTGTTCCAGCAACGCATCGCCAACGAGCTGATCCTGGTCGACCGCGACCAGGCGCGCGCCGAGGGCGAGGCGATGGACCTGATGCACGCCCAGGGCTATGTCGGACGGCGCCGGGTGCGCGCCGGCGACTATGCCGATCTGGCGCGGGCACAGATCGTCATCGTCACCGCCGGGGTCGCCCAGCGCCCCGGCGAGAGCCGACTGGAGCTGCTGCAACGCAATGTCGCGGTGTTCCGCGAGATCGCCGAGCAGCTCGACCGCCACGCCCCGGAGGCGCTGCTGCTGATCGCCTCCAACCCGGTCGACCTGCTCACCTACGCCATGGAGCAGCTCTCCAGCCGTCCGCGTCACCGTGTCATCGGCACCGGCACCATGCTCGACACCACCCGGCTGCGCACCCTGCTCGCCGAGCACTTCCAGGTCGACCCGCGCTCGGTCCACGCGCTGATCCTCGGCGAACACGGCGATTCCGAGTTCGCGGTGTGGAGCCAGGCCAACATCGGCGGCACCCCGATCCGCGGTCACGACATCCTCGGCAAGCGCTGCGACCGCTCCTGCCGCGACGCCCTGCTCGCCAAGGTGCGCGGCGCCGCCGGCTCAATCATCGAGCGCAAGGGCTACACCAACTGGGCCATCGGCCTGGTCATCGCCCACCTGGTGCGCACCATCCAGGAGGACCAGGGCAGCGTGCTCCCGGTCACCACCCGACTCGACGGCGCCTACGGTCTCCACGACATCTGTCTGAGCATCCCGGTGCGGGTCGGCATCGAGGGCGCCGGCGCGCCCCTGCCGCTCCCGCTCGACGACGAAGAACGGGCGGCGCTGGCGCATTCGGCGGAGGTGTTGCGAGGGTTCATTGATGGGCTGGGGTTGGGGATATAAACATCTCTCCAGCCCTTGCTCCAGCTATGCTGCGAGGTCAGAAACCCACAGCTTGGTCGATGCCTCCCCGTCTCCTGATCAGGGAGAGGGCCACACGGACGGCCCAACCGTGAAAGCCTGCTTTATACCTGACATCGCCGAAATCAAGGAACTTGAGCAACACCAAAATACCAGCTCTCTGATTACAGGGTATTCGCGGGCCTTCCACAAGTAATGCTGAAACATGGAGAAAGACATGATCGTGAATGGCGTGAACTTCAACATCACAAACGCAGAGCTATTCAAGCATAGCGTCGAAGGCATTCAAAAGAGTATCGCCACACCAAAAAGCTTCTTCTGCTCCGACAACATTATCTCTTGGAACCGAAACCTTAGCTTCATGACTGATAGCTCATTCATGCAGCTGGTACAGCGCCATGCCACGTCAGACATCGAGATGGCCATAATCTGGAGAACATACGTTCTTTGCTATTTCGCAAGACTCGCAACACATCTTCCTGGAGATTTTTTAGAGGTCGGCGCTTACCAGGGAAACACGGCCAATGTTATTGCCGACTGGATCGACATCGAGTCGAGCGACAAAAAATACTGGCTTTATGATGCTTTCGAGCACACTGGAATCGAAGCAAACCACGCCCTGCCAGGGCACAGCCCGGAGCTATTCGAAGAAGTCAAGAAAAGATTCCGCAATTACAAAAGCATCCATGTAATCAAGGGACACGTCCCTAACTCATTTAGTCAGGGATTCCCAGAAAGCATCGCTTTTGCGCATATCGACCTAAATCAAGCACCAGCAGAAGTTGCCACACTCGAACGTGTCCTACCAATACTGACCCCTGGAGGCATCATCGTGCTAGATGACTACGGATGGCACGGATACCGCGCTCAGAAAGAGGCCGAAGACCCGCTACTCGCGCGCTTCGGCCTTAGTGCTCTCGAATTACCGACAGGGCAAGGCCTCGTCATAAAGCCGCTGTAGACGGATGAAGACATGAACCTGAGATTGCCACCCAAGATCCGAGCGACTAGCGGCTCCTGGTGAAAAGTCACAAAACGCCACCTGACCATTCACCGACCTCCAGCATTCGCGGGAGAAGGCCGGGGCGGCCTCGCCCACCAGCGGGGTCAGCGCCGGGATCAGCCCGTGGGTGTCGATCAGGGTGCCGTAGACGTCGAAGGCGAGGGTCTGAGTCATGGTCGTCTCCTGCTGGTGTGGTTCAGTGCGCGCCGGCCTCCAGGTCGATCAACGCCTGCTTGATGCGCAAGCCGTGGGCGAAACCGGCGAGCCCGCCGTCGGCGCCGATCACCCGGTGACAGGGGATGATCAACGGGATCGGGTTGCGGCCGATGGCCGCGCCCACCGCGCGGGCCGCGCCCGCCCGTCCGATCGCGCGCGCGATCTCGCCATAGGTGGTCAGCGTGCCGTAGGGGATCTCGCCGAGCCGGGCCCAGACCCGACGCTGGAAGTCCGTGCCGGTGGGGTGGATGGGCACCGTGAACGCCGTCCTGTCACCGTCGAGATAGGCCCTCACCTCGGCCCGGGCGGCGGCGAAGCGCTCGGGGCGATGATGCCAGTCGGGATCGATGCTGAACGCGCGCGCGCCGCTGTCGAGGTGCAGCTGTGTCAGTCCGCGCGCGTCGCCGACGAGGACGACGGCGCAGAGTCGGGTGTCGAATCGGGTGTAGTCCATGGTTCGGCTCCAGGGTGAGCGGGTGCGCGCGGGCGCGGCGCCGGGTCAAGGCTCGGCGGGCGCGGCACGCACCGCGTTGGTGTTCCACAGGCAGAGCGCGGCATAGGCCCGGTAGGGCCGCCAGCGCTCGGCGTGACGCAGCGCCTCGGCGCGTGTCATCGGGCGCTCGCGCGTCAGCGTCTTGACGATCCCCAGATCGGTGACCGGAAAGCTGTCGACCAGCCCCAGACCGCGCATCGCCACATAGTCGGCGGTCCACTCGCCGATGCCCTTGACCGACAGGATGTCGCGCTTGAAGGAGTCGGCCGGCTGATGAGGCGAGAGCGAGAACACCCCCGCCTCCAGCGCCCGACAGAGCGCGTGGACGGCGGCCTGACGCGCCCTGGCGAGCCCGATCGTGGAGAGATCCAACCCCGCCAGCCGGGCGCGATCGGGGAAGAACCAGTCGAGCCCCTCGGGATAGTCCGCCGGGGTCGGCTGCGCGGCGCGCACCGCCAACCGCGCCGCCAGCTCCCCGGCGAAGCGCACCGAGACCTGCTGACCGAGGATCGCCCGCACCGCAAACTCGAACGGATCGAAGGCGACCGACAGCCGGGGCACGGCGCCGTCCTCCAGTCCCGGGCGCAGCAGGTCGTCGGCGGCGAAGCGCGCCTGGATCTCGGCGAAACGGCTCTCGAGATCGAACATCCGCCTGACCCGCGCGGCGATCTCCATCGCGCAGGCGATGTGCGCGGAGTGGATACGCAGCGCCAGCGCCGAGCGCGCCGGGTCGTCGGTCACCACGAAATAGCCCTCGGCGACCTCCGCGCGCCCGAGCAGGGCGACGCGGAAGGTGCGCGCGTACTGTGTCGTGGTGACGACCTCGACGCCGCGGATGGCGCGGCGGCGGAGGAAATCGAGGACCCGACCGAAGTCGAATCCGGGGTCGTAGTCGAGGGCATAGGACAGACAGCCGTCCTCGAAACCTTGGTGTCGTCTCATCTCGCGTAATGCCCCTGGTGTCTGACCGAAGACCTTCCCGAACACCTCGTTGAACTGCCGCACCGAGCCGAACCCCGAAGCGAAGGCGATGTCGGTGATCAGAAAGGTCGAGTCGAGCAGCAGCCCCTTGGCCAGCACCGCCTTCTGCAAGGCCCCGACCTTGACCGGCGGGACGCCGAGAAAACGCACGAACAGGGCACGGAGCTGGCGGGCCGAGAGCAGCAGCTCGGCGGCCAGGTCGTCGACGCCGTGGTGGTGCAGATAGCCGCGCTGGATCAGGTCCAGCGCCATGGCGACGAGCTGTCCGCCCTCGACGTGGGCGTGGCGCGTCCACGAACGCATGTCCGGGCGGCAGCGCAGACAGGGCCGGAAGCCCTGCTCGACGGCCTCGAACAGGGTCGCGAAATAGGCCACGTTCTCCTCCAGCGCCCGCGGCGCGGGACAGGAGGGGCGACAGAAGACGCCGGTGGTCCTGACCCCGAAGTAGAAGCGACCGTCGAAATCGGCATCCCGGCGCAACCGCGCGCTGCGGTAGAGTGCGAGATCATCGGGTGCAATGGTCGAGGTCATGTTCGCTCCGAGCGCGGATGTGCTGGTGCTCGGCGAGAATTCTCCGACCGGGCGGCGACGACGGACAAGCGATTTTCGGAACTCGCTCTCACCCCCGCGCCCGCGACGGCGCGACACGACAACCACCCGGCAACCCACGGCGATGAATCATCAGACCACCCCCCACGGCGCCTTCATCATGGTGCTGCTCGCCAACGCCGGCTTCGCCTTCAAGGGCATCTTCGCCAAGCTCGCGCTGGCCAGCGGGATCACCCTCGGCGGGATGCTGATGCTGCGCATCGCCCTGGCCATGCCGCTCTACTGGATCGCCGCGCGCACGCTCTCGCCCGTCGCCGCGCCGCTCACCGGGCGCGACTGGCGCGACGGGCTGCTCATCGGGCTGCTGTTCACCCTGGCGACGGTGGCCGACTTCGTCGCCATCGACCGACTCGGCGCGGGCCCCTCGCGGATGCTGCTGTTCACCTATCCGCTGATGGTGCAGCTGCTCGTCGCCTGGCGCGCGCGGCGCTGGCCCACCCGGCGCGAGCTGTCGGTGTTCGTGGTCTGCTACGGCGGACTGGCGCTGCTGTTCGCCCCCCGGGGCCTCGCCGGCGATCTCGGCCCGGCCGGGTGGATCGGCATCGCCTGCGGGCTCGTCTCGGCGGCGAGCTATGCCTGCTTCCTGGTGTGGGTCCAGGACACCGCCCGACGCATCGGCTCGGCGCGCTGCACCGCGCTCACCAACACCAGCACCTTCCTGGTGTTCTGCGGCTATGCGCTGCTCGGCGCCTCGCCCGCGGACTTCGCCATCCCGGCCGAGGGCCTCGGCTGGGTGGCGCTGATGGTGGTGATCGCCACCGTGCTCCCCTTCCTGCTGCTGTTCGAGGGCATCCGCCACACCGGCGCGGCGCGCGCCAGCCTGATCGCGCTGAGCGGCCCGGTGATCACCCTGATCGCCGCCTGGGCGATCCTCGACGAACGCCTGCTGCCGCTCCAGGGTCTCGGTCTGGTACTGATCATCGGCGCCATCGGCTCTCTCCAGCTCGGCGGCGACGCGCTCGCGCGGCTCGTCCGTCGCCTGCGACCGTCGTCGCGCCCTGACGGCGGGCGAGCGATACGATAGGGACGCACCCGATCAGCCGGACCACACCGAGGACGACAGCCATGAAGGCGCTCGCGACACCCATCAGACAGGCAGCGGCCAGCGACCGCGAGGACCTCGCAAGGCTGCACATCGCATCCATCCAGGGTCTGTGCGCCGGGCACTACGAGGCCGAGGCGCTGCGCGCCCGGACCGCCCTGCTCACCCCGTCCGTCTATGATCAAGCGCTGGCGGAAAAACTGGTGCTGGTCGCCGAGCAGCCCGGACACGGAGCGGTCGGGCTGGCGATCCTCGATCCCGAGGCGGCGGAGATCAGCGCCCTCTACGTCCACCCCGAGGCCGTCGGCAAGGGGGTCGGCACGGCACTGCTCGAGGCGATGGAGCAGCGCGCCGGGGCGGCCGGCATCCTCACCCTGACGACCCGTGCGACGCTGAACGCACGGGGCTTCTACGCCGCGCGCGGCTATCTCGACGTCGGCCCCGGCCACCATCGACTACCGGGCGGCGTGCGACTCCCCTGTGTCGCCATGACCAAGACGCTCGGCTGAAACCGGACCGTGCCCGGGCGGCGAGGCCGGACGCATCTGCTAAGGTTCAGGGGCGTGCCCCTGCATTCCATACCCATTGAACCGGCACGCGCGTCCATCGCCCGCCAATTCAGGAGCAGGAATCCAGCCATGATGAGCCAGATGAAGATGCTTGCCGTTGCACTCACCCTGTCGCTGATCGCGCCGACGCTGGTCGCGGCCGACGATCAGGCGCTGCGCGCCAAGGCGCAGACGGCGAGGTTGCAGCCCATCCCCGAGGTCATCGAGGACCCGGTGGACAACCCGGTGACGCCGGAGAAGGTCGCGCTGGGCAAGATGCTGTTCTTCGATCCGCGCCTCTCGGCAAGCGGGCTGATCAGCTGCAACACCTGTCACAACCTGGGGATGGGCGGCGACGACAACCTGCCGACCTCGGTCGGTCACGGCTGGCAGCGCGGGCCGCGCAACGCGCCGACGGTGTTCAACGCCATCTTCAACGTCGCGCAGTTCTGGGACGGTCGCGCCGCCGACCTCAAGGCCCAGGCCAAGGGACCGATCCAGGCCGCCGTCGAGATGGCCAACGAACCCGCACAGGTGGTCGCCACGCTGCAGAGCATGCCCGAGTACGTCGAGCACTTCGCCGCCGCCTTCCCGGACGCGCCCGAGCCGGTCACCTTCGACAACACCGCCAAGGCGATCGAGGCGTTCGAGACCACGCTGGTGACGCCCGACGCCCCCTTCGACCGCTTCATGCGCGGCGAGGACGACGCGCTGAGCGCCGAGCAGAAGGAGGGGCTGGCGCTCTTCATCAACCGCGGCTGCACCGCCTGTCACGGCGGCGTCAACCTCGGCGGTCAGGGCTACTTCCCGTTCGGTCTGCTCAAGCGCCCGGGGGCCGACATCCTGCCGCCGACGGACAAGGGACGCTTCGAGGTCACCCGCTCGGCGACCGATGAATACGTCTTCCGCGCCGCGCCGCTGCGCAACATCGCGCTCACCGCGCCCTACTTCCACTCCGGCGCGATCTGGGACCTGAAACAGGCCGTCGCGGTGATGGGCACGGCGCAGCTCGGCAGCGAGATCGGCGAGGGCGAGGCGACCAAGATCGCCGCCTTCCTCGAGGCCCTGACCGGCGAGGTCCCCACGATCACCTATCCGATCCTGCCTGCCGAGACCGAGACCACGCCCAAGCCCCAGCCCTGAGCACCACCCAGCGCCGCGCCCCTCCGCCGCGAGGGGCGCACGCCGACCCTCCCCGCCCGGCGGCGGCCGATTTGACCCGCATCAAGGCCGCCGCCGCACCGTCCTCGCTAGCCTGATCGACGCTGCCTGCGGCCCCGCGCCGCGCCCAGCCGACAACCGCCGCCGCGCGGCGGCTCATCCAGCGATCGAGATCCCCCATGCCCACACCCGCCGTCCTCGGACAGGGCTTTCGCCCCTTCTTCCTCGCCGCCACCCTCGCGGCGATCGCCGACATCGTGCTCTGGCTGGCGATGCTCCACGGGTACTGGCCCTGGCCGCACCACCTCGGCGGGGTCGGCTGGCACGCCCACGAGATGCTCTTCGGCTATTTCGCCGCGGTGATGGCGGGCTTCCTGCTCACCGCCGCGCGCAACTGGACCGGGGTCGCCACCCCCACCGGGGCCACGCTCGCCGCGCTGCTCGCGCTCTGGCTCGCCGGACGGGTCGCGCCCTGGCTGGGCGGGCCGCCGCTGCTCGCCGCCGCGCTCGATCTGGCCTTCCTGCCGGCGCTCGCCGTGGCGCTGCGCGACGCGCTGTGGCACGGGCCCAACCGCGCCAACCGTGCCTTCATGGCGCTGCTCGCGGCGATGTCCCTGGCCGGGGCGATGGCGCACCTCGGCGCGCTGGGCTGGCTCGCCGGGGGCGAGACGCGCGGTCACCGGCTGATGCTCGATCTGGTGGTGATCCTGCTGGTGCTGATCTCCGCGCGGGTGATGCCCTTCTTCATCGAGCGCGGGCTCGCCGGGGCGCGACCGCGCACCTGGCCCGCGCTCGAGCGCGCGCTCCCGGCGCTCGGCCTCGCCCTGGCGCTGACCGACCTGATCGCGCCGCTCGGCGTGCTCGCCGGGGCGCTCGCCATCGCCCTCGGCGGCGCGCTGCTGGTGCGTCTCGCCGGCTGGCACGACCGACGCCTCTGGCGCACGCCGCTGCTCGCGGTGCTCTATGTCGGGCTGCTGTGGCTGGCGCTGGGGCTGGTGCTCGACGGACTCTCGGCGCTCGGCGCACTCGCCCCGCGCGGCGCGCTGCACGCGCTGACCGTCGGCGCGATCGGGGTGGTGACGCTGGGGATGATGGCGCGGGTCACGCTCGGGCACAGCGGCCGTCCGATGCGCGCCGGGCCAGCGACGCGCGTCGCCTTCGCACTGATCAACCTCGCGGCGCTCGCGCGTGGGCTGGGGCCGGTGGTACTGCCGGAGGGCTACAGGCTCTGGCTGGTCGTCGGCGGCGCGTGCTGGATCGGCGCCTTCGCACTCTTTCTGTGGGTCCACGCGCCGATGCTGGTCAGACCGCGGGCCGATGGTCTCATGGGCTGTCGCGCCGGCGCGAAGGACGCCCCGAAGCAGCCATCGGCCGGCGCGCGCGCACCCCTCACACCCGGAACTTCTGCATGATCCGCGTCATCGCGCCGTGAGAGGACTCCAGATCGGCGATCAGCGAGCGCAGATCGGCCATGGCGCTGGCGATCTCGCCCGACTCGCCCTTGACCGTCGCGACCTCGGCGGCGATCTCCTCGGCGGCGGCGTGCTGACGCTGCGCGGCCTCGGCGACCAGCTCGATCTGCTCGCGGATGCCCTCGATCTGGGCATGAAGGTTGTCGATGTTGCCGAGCGAGCGCGCGCTGCGCTCCGAGGTGCGCTGGCTGGTGTCGCGGATCTCTTCCATGATCTGGCGCAGCGCCTCGGCCTCGCTCCTGATCGCGGCGAGCACCCCGCCGATCTCACCGGTGGCGGTCTGGCTGCGGATGGCCAGTTGCCGCACCTCGTCGGCGACCACCGCGAAACCGCGCCCGCTCTCGCCGGCGCGCGCGGCCTCGATCGCGGCGTTGAGCGCGAGCAGGTTGGTCTGCTCGGAGATGGCGTTGACGCTGTCGAGGATCCGCGCGATCGACTGGCTCTTGTCGTTGAGGCTCGCCGTCGAACCGAAGGCGCGCTCGTTCATCCCCGCCAGCGCCTCGATCGCCTGCTGGGTGCCCTGGGTCATCTCTCGCGCCTCCCGCGACAGCTCGGTGAACCGCACCGTGCTGTCGAGCGCGCCCTCGGCGGCCTCGGTGATCCGCCCGGAGGTCTCATTGAGCGACTGAGTCACCCCGGAGATGCCATGCACCGCGCCATCGGCACTGGCCACCTGGGCCACCACCTGGTCGGAGACGCTCTCGACCTTGTGGATGCTCGCGCTGGTGGAACGGTCGCTGACCACCAGCTGCTCGACCACCTCGCGCAGGTTGGCCACCATGCGATCGACCGCGCGCAGGATCAGCCCCAGCTCGTCGCGCGAGTCGTCGGCCAGACGCAGCGACAGATCGCCGGTCGAGGTGATGCGATCGAGCGCCTGTCTGACACGATCGATCTTGCCGGTGAGCTTGCGCGCCACCGCCACCGAGACCAGCGCGACCAGCGCCAGCAGCACCCCGAAGACGACGAAGGAGGCCGCCACGGTCAGCTGCGCCCGCGACTGGCGCTGCTCCATGGCGGCGAGGATGCCTGTCCTGACCGCGTCCATCAGCGCCTTGACCTCACCGATATAGCGCGTCGCCGCAGCAAACCAGTCCCCCGGCGACGGGTACTCGCCGGTGAGCGTGCCCGACTCGGCGAGCAGGCGATTCTGCACCCGATCCATCATCTGCGCGGTGTCGGAGTCGACCACGACGTTGAACTGGCGCTGCAACCCAGGGTCGGTCTCCGTGCTGAACTGCCCCACCGCGCGGCGCAGATCGGCGACATAGAAGCGCAGCGCCTGCTGCGCGGCCGGGGTGATCTCGCCGGCCGAGAGCACGCCGTTGACCTTGCCGCGGAGCTGGCCGAGCTTCTCCTTGACCCAGGCGAGGTGCCAGGACATCAACAGCTGGCGACGGGCCAGATCGTCACCGATATGACCGATGCACTTGACGAAGAGATCGAGGGCGTTGGCGTTGATATCGGAGTAGAAGCCGAAGGCCTCGGCGCCGCGGCGCGCGTCGACCTGGGTGCGGATACGCGAGCGCCCGGCGGCAAGCTCCACCAGCCGGCGCAGGCCATCGACCAGATCGCCGTAGCCGAGCCGCGCGGGGTCGATCAGCGCCTCGACCCGGGCGAGCGCCGCGTCGGCACGCTCGCGCTGGGCGAGGATCTTCTGGTGCAGCGCGGCGTCGCCCGAGCCGATATAGCCGGCCGAGAGTCCACGCTCGACGGCGAGGTTGTGGGCGACCGCCTCCACCGCATAGGCGACGTCGACGAGATGACGGTTGTGCCGGGCCTGCGCCACCTGATCGAACTGACGCGAGATCACCAGCCCGGAGAGCGACAGCAACGACAACAGCGCGATGGCGAGGATGACGGCGAGCGCGACCTTCAGGCTCAGATGCTTGAACATGGAGCGATTCATCCCTTGACTGATGAGGCAGGCGCGCGCGCCACACCAGTGACCCCGGAGGCGGAGACGGCGGCCAATTCATCATCGGCGGGAGGGGCCTGGCACGCGACTCGGTGAGACCTATCTGTGTACGGATGCTCGCAGTCACAAGGTCGTGCCGGACGGCGGCGGACAACTGACCTTCGCCCTCCCGATCATTGACCAAGGGGGGGTGCGACGGCAGGACGACGGTCTCGGCCCCGCGCCTGGGCGGCGCGGCGGACCACACGGAAAGGACACGAAAAGTCAATCCATCGCGCGTCTGTCCGTGCGGACGGCGCCGCACGGACAGCGCGGGCGAGGTCAGTCGGGCCTAGTCGGTCGCGGCCAGCTCCAGCATGACCTCGTTGCGACGCAGGAAGCCCGGGGTGAGGGGGTCGTTGTAGTAGGCATAGGTCGGCGCGCCGGCGACGGCGAGGCCGCGCGTCTCGAGCCAGGCGCGCAGCCTCGACTCCTGCTCGGCGATCAACGCATCGGTGGCGCGTCCGGAGAAGCGGATCACGGCCACGCGACGCGGCTCCAGCGCGCGCAGCCGCACCGTCTCGCCCGCCGGTGCCGGCAGGCTGTCGAGGTCGTAGCGCGCCGGCATGATGAAGCGCACCGCCCACTGACCCGCCGCGTCGGTCGGGGTCTGGGTGACCGGAACCGTCATCGCGATCGGCTCGTCGGCGGGCGTCTGGGTCACCGGGGCGGTCATCGACACCGACTCGCCCTCGCGCTCCTTGGCGAAGATATAGCCGGCCAGCGGCCCGAAACCCGCGCTCAGCGCCGCGCGCCGGTCGCCGTCGCGGCGCACCTCGGCGACGATCAGCGCCGGGTAGTCACGGATCTCGATCGTCTCGTCGCGCTCGACCACCCGGTAATCCGGGGTCTCGACGTTCTGCACCACGAACACGAACACCGCCATGGCGACCACGCCGAGCACGGCCATGGCGCCGATCAGGATCAGCACGAACTTCATTGATCAAACCTCCGGGGTCGGAAACAGGGGGGATTCAACGCTCGCCGGACTCGGGACCCAGCCCGCCGATGCGCAACAACTGGCTGACCAGCTCGCCGGTGTCGTCGTCCGCACCGAGCTGCTCGGCCGGGGTCCAGGAATAGTCGGTCTCGAGCCGGTAGGAGCCGACGAACGCGTGCGGCACCGCGCCGCCCCAGTCCTCCGGCGAGAGCATCGAGAAGAAGGTGCGACCATCGGCGCGACGATAGAGGTGATAGGTCTTGCCGGGGATACGCTTGAAGGCGCACTGGGCCTGGTTGAGCGCCTGCTCGACCTGGGCGTCGGCCAGCACCTTGCGCGCCTCCTGCTGGAGCAGCTTGATCTGATCGGCAATGACGCGCAGCTTGGCCCCGGTGCGGGCACCGAGCATCGCCTCGGCCCGCTCGACCTCGGCGGTGAGCTCGCGGGTATCGAAGGCCGGGGCCAGCCGGCTGACCGGATAGGGGGCGCTGCGCTCGTCTCCGGTGTGCAGCACCGGCTTGTGGTCGTCGCTCATGCAATCTCCTGAATCACTGATCTCACCGGCAACAGATGGCGCTGGCGGACGAAGAACTCCAGCCACATCCGAGGCCCGGTGGTGCACATCGAGGGTCGATGCCGGGTATTCTACCCACCAATCCAGCCCCATCGCTTCGAGCCGGCCATACCATGCACGCCCCTGAAGAGACCCGCCACGCCCAACGCATCAGCACCGCACTCAGCGCGCGCATCGACGCGGAGATCGCCGCCAGCGCCGACGCCCTGCTGCCCTTCGACCGCTTCATGGAGCTGGCGCTCTACGCCCCCGGGCTCGGCTACTATGTCGCCGGCGCGCCCAAGTTCGGCCGCGGCGGCGACTTCATCACCGCCCCCGAGTACTCGCCGCTGTTCGGCCAGTGTCTTGCCGCGCAGTGCGCCGAGGCGCTGGCGCGGCTCGGCGGCGGCGACGTGCTGGAGTTCGGCGCCGGCAGCGGCGCGCTCGCCAGCCAGGTCATCACACAACTCGCCGCGCTCGACCGGCTGCCCGAACGCTATCTCATCCTCGAGCCCAGCCCCGACCTGCAGGCCGCCCAGCGCGAGCGCCTCGCCACCCTGCCCGCGCCGCTGGCCGCGCGCTGTCACTGGCTCGAGCGGCTGCCCGAGGGGTTCAACGGGGTGGTCATCGGCAACGAGGTGCTCGATGCCATGCCGGTGCACCGCTTCGCCATCGGCGCCGCGGGCGAGGTGCTCGAGGTCTTCGTCACCGGCGAGGACGGGCAGTTCCGCGAGGTCCAGGCCGCGGCGCGATCGCCGGGGCTGGTCGAGGCGGTCGAGGCGCTGCAGGCGGCGGGGCTGGCCCGCGCCCCCGGCTACGGCTCCGAGATCAACCTCCGGCTCGGTCCCTGGTTCGCCGCGCTCGACGGCGCGCTCGAACACGCCCTGGTGCTGCTCGCCGACTACGGCTATCCGCGTCCGCTCTACTACCACCCCGAGCGCGACATGGGCACGCTGATGTGCCACCACCGCCATCGCGCCCATGACGACCCCTACCGTCACCCCGGGCTGCAGGACATCACCGCCCATGTCGACTTCAGCGCCGTGGCCGAGGCCGCGACGCGCGCCGGCTTCGGGCTGGCCGGGTTCACCACCCAGGCGCATTTTCTCATCGGTTGCGGCATCGACACCCTGCTCGCCGCCGCCCCCGATCCGCTCGATCTCGCCCAGCAGGCCAAGCAATTATTGCTGCCCGACGCCATGGGCGAACGCTTCAAGGTGATCGGGCTGACGCGCGGACTCGACGGTCCGTGGCGCGGCTTCGGCGAGCGCGATCTCGGCGATCGACTCTGACCGGTGCGGCCACGGCGGGCTATGATGGCGGCTTTGTCGCCGTCACAGGACCCGCACCATGCCGCTCGTCGAAGTCATCGCGCTGATCGCCCTCGGTCTCTGCTCCGGCCTGCTCGCCGGGCTCTTCGGGGTCGGCGGCGGGGCGGTGATCGTCCCCGCGCTGATGCTGCTCTTCCCGCTGTTCGACCTCGGCGGCCCCTGGCTCGCGCACCTGGCCGTCGGCACCTCGCTGGCGACCATCATCGGCACCGGGATCGCCTCCACCCTCGCCCACCACGGTCGCGGCGGGGTGCGCTGGGAGCTGGTCGCGCGTCTGGCCCCGGGGATCGTGCTCGGCGCCTGGATCGGCGCGGCGCTCGCCGGGGTGCTGCCCGAGGTCTGGCTGCGGCGGCTGTTCGCCGTCTTCCTCGCGGTGATGGGGCTGCGCATGGTGCTGCGCGCACGTGCGCCGGCGGGCGATCGCCCGCTGCCGGGCTGGCGCGGCATGCTCGGCGCCGGCGGCGGCATCGGCGGGCTCTCGGCGCTGGTCGGGATCGGCGGCGGCACCCTCACCGTGCCCTTTCTCGGCGCCCACGGGGTGGAGATGCGCCAGGCCGTGGGCACCTCGGCCGCCTGCGGACTGCCGATCGCCATCGCCGGGATGATCGGCTTCGTGGTGGTGGGCTGGGGACGCGAGGGCCTGCCGGTCGGCAGCACCGGCTTCGTCTACTGGCCGGCGGTGCTCGCCATCCTGCTGGCGAGCATCCCCAGCGCCCCGCTCGGTGCGCGGCTCGCCCACACGCTGCCGGTGGCGCTGCTCAAGCGGCTGTTCGGCGCGCTGCTGCTGTTGATCGCCACCCGGCTCGCGCTCGGCGGCTGAGTCCCGCTCAGCGCTCGGCGCCGAGCACCAGACGACGGTAGAGAAAGATCTGGCCGCTGGCGTCGCGCAGCGCCAGCCGGCCACGGTCGAGCGCGAACTCGAAGCGATGATCGAACTGGGCGCGCGGGTTGGTCAGCTCCAGCCAGCGCTCGGCGATGCGCAGCTCGCCGTCGATATAGCCGCCGTGGGCCGAGTAGAGCCGGTAACGATCGCCCTGCACGATCAACAGACTGCCGTCGCTGCCCTCCCACTCGCCATCGAGCGAGGTCACCCCGGCCGCCTCCCCGAGCGAGCGCGCAAACCGCTCCATGCCTCCGGCGCCGGGCATCCCCAAGGTATCGAAGGCCGAGGGCCAGCCCGGCACCCCGGCCTGCCCCGACCAGCCGCCGCGCTGCGGCGCGAACAACCCCATCGCCTCCATCATCTGCGCCATGGCATCGGCCATCGCCTCGCGCGAGATCCCCCCCGAGGCCAGCGCCAGCGGCGCGACGGCCAACGACGCGCACAGCGCGCAGACCCACGAGGAACGACGGAGGGACAGCATGGACATGGACAGGGAACGACAACGGTGACCACGGAAGGCGCGCTAGTGTAGCAGACGGGACCGGCGCGGCGGGCTGTCCAGCCACCAGCCGCCAGCCGCCAGCCGCCAGCCGCCAGTGGGGAGGGTTGGCGCACTGACGACGGCAGAGGCCGATGTCTTGCGGCGACGGTGGGGGAAGAGCGCCCGCTGGAAGCTGGTAGCTGACGGCTGACGGCTGACGGCTGGTCGCTGACGCCCCGCCTCATTCGTCCGCCGGCGCGACCCGGGGCGCCAGCCAGTCGCGGACCCGGGGGCGGTCGCTGTCGAGTCGGGCGGCGTAGATGGCGCGGTAGGTGAGCACCCGCTCGACATAGCCGCGGGTCTCGACGAAGGGGATGGTGGCGATCCAGCGGTCGGTGGCGAGCGCGCGCGTCGGGCGCCACCGCGCGACCCGCGCGGGGCCGGCGTTGTAGGCGGCGGTGGCCAGGGCGACATGCTCGAAACGCCCCTGCATCCGCGCCAGATAGGCGCTGCCGAGACCGATGTTGCGCCCCGGGTCGAGCAGCGCCCAGCGCGACTCGAGCGGCGTGCCGAGCGCTTCGGCCATGTCGCGCGCGGTGCTCGGCAACAGCTGCATCAGCCCGACGGCGCCGGCGTGCGAGGCGAGCGTGCGCGCGAACACGCTCTCCTGGCGGATCACCGCGAACACCCACGCCGGGGCGAGCCCCTGGGCGCGCGCGGCGGCCTCGACCTCGGCGCGATGGGCGAGCGGGAAGCGCAGCGCCAGATCGTCCCAGTAATCGGTGCGCGCCAGGGTGCGGATCGCCTGATCGTGCCAGCCGAAGACGTCGGCGACATAGGCCGCGGCGAGCAGGTCGGCGCGGTCGAGGTCGCGGGTCAGCGCGCGCCACTCGCGGCGCATCTCGGTGTCGCGCCCGAGGGCGTCGAGTTCGCGCATCCGCCGCACCGGCGCCAGCGCGGTGAGGCGGGCGATGCGCGCGGGCTCGGCCGGGGTCACCCGGTGGTGCATGCGATAGGGCAGGTCGAGTCGGTCGGCGGCCATGAAACCCCACAGGCTGCGCGCGCGGGCGGCGCGCGCGAACAGCGCCCGCGCCGCCTCCGGGTGCCCCAGCTCGGCCTCGGCGCGGGCCTGCCAGTAGAGCCAGCGATCGGTCTTGACCTCGCCCTCGGGCATGCGCTCGACCCAGCGCGCCACCCAGTCCCACTCGCCTCGCGCGAGCGCCGCGCGCAGCCGTCTCTCCTGCGCATCGAGCGTCTCGGGCAGGGCGCGCAGCCCGTCCCACAGGGCGAACCCGCCGGCGGCATCGCCGCGCTCCACCAGCGCCTCGCCGAGCGCGGCGCGGACCCGGTCGGCGGCCTCGGCGTCGAGGTCGAGCGCCGCGCGCCACCGCGCGAAGGCAGTACGCGCGCGCTCGGCATCGCGCGCGGCAAGCCGTGTCAGCACGTCGGCGAGGAGCACCGCGCGCAGCGGCTGCGGGGGCAGCGCGGCGCCGGTGTCAGGCAGCCGCTCGGGGGCGGCGCGCAGCGCCAGCCAGCGTTCGAGCCAGGGGCGCTCGCGCGCCGGCAGATCGGCGCCGAGATGACGCGCGAGTCCGTCCTGGCCGGCCTCGAGCGCAAGCCGGATGCGCGCCCACACCCGCTCGGGGGTCAGTCCCCCGGCGGCGCGCCAGGCATCGAACACCGGGTCGCAGGCATCCGGCTGAGAACGCCCGCTGCGCCACAGCGGCTCGACCTCGGCGAGTGCGCGCGCGCTCGCGCCGGTCTCGATCAGCGCGCGCAGATAGAGACAGCGCCGCTCGACATCCTCCTCGGGCCGATAGAGCCTGCGGTAATCGGCCCAGCGCCCGGCCGCGGCGAGGCGTTCGAGATAGGCGCGGCGCAACCGCCAGGCGAGCTGGCTCTCGGGCTCGACGGCGAGGAAACGCTCGATGGCCGCGTCCGGCGTGTTGTCGAGGTCGGCGGTGAGCTCGGCGAAGCGCAGATAGGGATGGAGCGGATAGTCGCGCAACGCCCGTTCGAGCCGGGCGAAGGTCTCGCCATCGCCCTGCTCGAGCGCGCGCTCGGCGGCGAGGAAATCGGCGCGTGCCTGGAGCGTGTCGAGACCACGCGCCTGCGCCGCGCCCACCGCCAGCATCAGCACCAGCAAGGGCGCGCGCCAGAGACGACGAGGCCAGCGACGGGCAACCGGCGCCACCACGCTCACCCGCGCATCCGGGAGGGCGCGACGGCGCGGGCGTTGCCCTCTCGCCGACAACGACGATAATGGAACAGGGGATGCGGTCGCGCATCACGATCGATTCGCACGGTAACGGACTCCCGCGCCAGCGCATCAGTCAACGGGCATGGTCCCGGGCGACGGCGCCCGGAGTCGCTAGCATAACCAAGCCCGACCAGCAGCGTCGATGGGTCCCGATCGGGAGAAACCGACATGCCACAGACTCGACCACCCGCCGTTGCCGGGCGCTTCTACCCGGCCAGCCCCGAGGCGCTCGGCGCCGAGATCGACAGCTATCTCGCCGTCGCCGCCACCGGCCCGACGCCCAAGGCGATCGTCGTCCCCCACGCCGGCTATCGCTACAGCGGCGCGATCGCCGGACACGCCTATGCGGCGCTCGGCGAGGCGCGCGCGCGCATCCGCCGGGTGGTGCTGCTCGGCCCGGCGCACCGGGTGGCGGTGCGCGGCATCGCCACCAGCGCGGCGACGGCCTTCGCCACCCCGCTCGGCGAGGTCGCGCTCGATCAGGTCGCCATCGCCCAGGCGCTGGCCTTCGACTGGGTGCACACCCTCGAGGCCGCGCATGCCGAGGAGCACAGCCTGGAGGTCCAGCTGCCCTTCCTGCAGCGCGCGCTCGACGACTTCTCGCTGGTCCCGCTGGTCGTCGGCGAGACCCCGACGGCCGAACTCGTCGCCCTGCTCGAGGCGCTGTGGGGCGGCGCGGAGACGCTGATCGTGGTCAGCTCCGATCTCAGCCACTACCAGCTGCGCGCCGAGGCCCAGGCACTCGATCGCGCCACCTCGACGGCGATCGAGCGGCTCGACGCCGCGGCCATCACCCCGGATCACGCCTGCGGCTGCTATCCGCTGCGCGGCCTGCTGGCGCTCGCCCGACGCCACGGGCTGGCCGCGCACACCCTGGCGCTCGGCGACTCGGGCGCGGTCTCGGGGACCCCGCAACAGGTCGTCGGCTATGGCGCCTATGCCTTCCACTGAGCGCGCACTCGACGCCGCGGCCCGCGCCCTGCTGCTGCGCGTGGCGCTGCAGGCCATCGACCACGGGCTCGCGGGCGGCGCGCGGCTCGACCCCGACCCCGCGCGCTACCCGCCGCCGCTGCGCGCCGAGGGCGCCTGCTTCGTCACCCTCGAGCACGCCGGTGCGCTGCGCGGCTGTGTCGGCAGCCTCGAACCGCGACGGGCGCTGGTGCGTGATGTCGCCGCCAACGCCCACGCCGCCGCCTTCGCCGACCCGCGCTTCGCGCCGCTGGACGGCGCCGAGCTGGACGGGCTGCACCTGGAGATCTCGGTGCTCTCCCCGCCGGTCGCGATCGACTGCACCGACGAGGCCGGGTGCCGCGCCGCGCTGCGCCCCGGTGTCGACGGCGTGGTGCTGCGCGCGGGACGGCGCCGCGCGACCTTCCTGCCCGCGGTCTGGGCGCAACTGCCCGAGCCCGCCGCCTTCCTCGCCGCACTGCGTCTCAAGGCCGGGCTCGGCGCCGATGACTGGCCGCCCGAGCTGCGTCTGGAGCGCTACACCACCGAGCACTTCGGTGCCACCGTCGCAGCACTGCGCGAGACCCCGGCCCCACCGTCCTAGCCCGTCTCAGTGCCCGGCGGTGCGCGAGAACAGGTTGATCACCAGCACCCCGGCGAGGATCAGCCCCATGCCGAGGATCGCCGGCCAGTCCGGGACCTGACCGAACACCAGGGCGCCGATCACCGCGATCAGCACGATCCCCATCCCCGCCCAGATCGCATAGGCGACACCGATGGGGATGGTACGCAGCACCAGCGCCAGACAGTAGAAGGCGGCGGCATAGCCGATCACCACCACCAGACTCGGCACCAGCCGGGTGAAGCCGTCGGAGAACTTCAGCGCCGAGGTCGCGATCACCTCGGCGATGATCGCCAGCCCGAGATACACATAACCCATACGTAGACTCAAGCATCACAGTGCCGCGCCGGCCCCGCCGTGCGGCGGCCCGGTCGAGCATCGGTTCAATGGATCGGGGTCCGGTCGAGGACCCCGGAGAGCATGCCCGTGCGAGCGCGCGCTCAGCCCGGCAGCAGCGTCTGCAGCCGCATGCGGTCTTCGAGCAGGATCGGACGCGCGGCGCCATCGGGGCCGAGCAGCGCATCGATGCGCGCCACCGCCGTCGGGTCCTCGGGCAGCGCATAATGATCGAACACCGAGCCGATCAGCTCGCTGCGATCCTCGAAGCGCCAGCAGCCACTGAACCCGGCGTCGTAGGCGAGGCGCAACGGACAGCGCGCCACCGCGCGCTGCGCCGCGGCGACCTCGGCACCCTCGTCGACGAGTTGGGCGAACACCCGCTCGAGCCGCCCGCTCTCGTCGGGCTCGATCACCAGCACCCGCCCGCCCGGGGCCAGCACCCGCGACGCCTCGGCGAGCGCCCGCGCGGGATCGCGATGATGGTGCAGCGACAGGGTGAAGACCACCAGATCGAAGCGCGCCGGGGCGAACGGCAGGCGCTCGCCGCTCGCCGCCACCAGCGCCTGAGCGGGCAGGCGCGCGCGCGCCGCATGCAGCGCCGACTGTACCGGATCGAGCGCCACCAGCGTACCGGCACGCGCGGCCAGGCGCGCGCTGACCCGGCCACTGCCGCAACCGATCTCCAGTACCCGCGCAGTCGCGAGATCGGCCTGCTGTTCGATCTGCTCGAGCATCCGTCGGTCGGTATCTCTCTGCATCACCCCTCCACGCTCGAAGTCGTTCAACCGCCCGCCACCCGCGTCTCGATCCACTGTCGCGCCTGCTCGCGCAACGCCACCGCGGCGCCCCAACCGGCGCCCTCGGGGACCAGCGGCGGCCCAATATACACCCTCACCCGCCCGCGCCGCGGTGAGAAAAGGCGGGCGCCGGCGAGCAGCTCGCGGGTGCCGTCGAGCGCCACCGGCACCAGCGGCGCCGCCGTCTCGGCGGCCAGCGCGAAGGCGCCCATGCGGAAGGGCAGCAGGCCGGGGCGGACGCGGAAGGTCGCCTCGGGAAAGAGCGCCAGCGGACACCCGGCGGCGAGCCGCGCGCGCAGCTCGGCGAGCGCCGCGCCGCCGGCGCGGACATCGAAGCGATCGACCAGCACGCAGTCGAGCCGCCGCAGGAAGTAGGCGGCGAGCCGGTTGCGTCCCAGCTCGCGTTTGGCGACGAAGCACAGCGGACGGCCGATCGCCTCGGCCAGCACCAGGGCATCGACATAGCTCTGGTGGTTGGCCACCAGCACCCAGGACGCGCCCGGCGGGGGCAGCCGCTCGCGCCCCGCGACCTCCAGGCGCACGCCGACGAGCCGGCGCAGCAACCCGGCGGCACGCCGCGCCACCGCCCAGCGCAGCCCCCGCCCCGGCAGCAGCGCCACCGCCAGCCAGCACGGCGGCGCGATCAGCGCCAGCATCAGCCAGACATGGACGGCGTAGAGCCGCTGCGGCAGCGTGCCGAGGTCGGCCAGCATGCGCACCCGCAGCCCGGCGAGGGTGACCCGCGCGAGCTGCCACCAGGGCGAGGCCGGCGTCGTCTGGATGCGCCCGGCGAGATAGCGCGCGCGGGTGTCGCCGCGCCGCAGCTTGCCGCTGGAGGTCTTGAGCACCGCACGCGGCGGCGCGAGCACGATCTCGTCCGGCGGCGCGCCGAGCACCTCGCCGGCGCGCGCGAGGATGCGCTGGCGCAGCAGCGCGCGCCGCCCGGGGTCGCGCTCCTTGGTCTCGGCGACCACCACCAGGCGCTCGCTGCCCTGCCCCGAATCGCGCGCGGCGAAGGCCACCACGCAGCCCTGGCGCACCCCGCGCAGGGCGCCGATGGCCTGCTCCAGCTCGTAGGGGTAGAGGTTGCGCCCGCCGCGGATGATCAGATCCTTGACCCGGCCGGTGAGATGGATCTCGCCGTCGGCGAGATAGCCGCGATCGCCGGTCTCGTGCCAGCCGTCATGAATCAGCGCGGCGCTCGCCTCGGGGTTGCGGTAATAGCCCCGGGTCGCCGAGGGCCCCTGGAACTGCACCAGCCCCTCGTGACGCTCGGGCAAGGGCACGCGCCGGGCGTCGACCACCCGCAGCCGATACCCCGGCAGCGGCCGACCGCAGCCGACCACGCGCTGCGCGCCGGGGTCGTCACAGTCGACGCGCAGCGCATAGCCGCTCTCGGCGAGGCGCTCGCGATCGATGCAGTCGATCCTCGGCCCCCGGGTCGGCGGCGGGAAGCACAGCCCCACCGCCGCCTCGGCCAGCCCATAGACCGGGGCGAGCGTCTCGGCGCGCAGCCCGCAGCGGGCGAAGCGCGCGGCGAAGCGCTCCAGGGTCTCGGCGCTCACCGGCTCGGCGCCGTTGAAGGCGCGGCGCCAGCTGCCGAGGTCGAGTCCGGCGAGCTGCTGCTCGCCGATGCGACTGAGACAGAGCTCGTAGGCGAAGTTGGGCGCCGCCGAGAGGGTGGCGCGATGATCGGCGATCGCCTGCAGCCAGCGCCGGGGCCGGGCGAGAAAGGCCAGCGGCGAGAGCGAGACCAGCGGGATGGCGAAATAGAGGCTGCCGAGCCAGGCGCCGATCAGCCCCATGTCGTGATAGAGCGGCAGCCAGCTGACGAAGCGGTCCTCGGGGGTGATCGCCACCGCCTCACCCATGGCGCGGATGTTGGCGAGCAGCTCGGCGTGGCTGAGCATCACCCCCTTGGGCGCGCCGGTGCTGCCCGAGGTGTATTGCAGGAAGGCGAGGTCGTCGGCCGTCGCCGCCGGCGCCTCGATCACGCTCGGCTCGCGCTCGAGTCCGTCGAGGGTGAGCACCGCGCCGAGCGCCGGCAGCTGCAGCCGCAGCACCGCCGCGACCCGCGCCGCCGCGCCCTCGGTGAGCATCGCCACGCAGCCGGCGTTGGCGAGGATGCGGGCATGCCGGCGCAGATGATCCTCGATGAGCTGGGGACGCGCCGGCGGGTAGATCGGCACCGGCACGGCACCGGCGCGCAGCACGCCGAAGAAGCTGAAGAAGTAATCCGGCCCGCTCGGCAGCATCAGCGCCACCGTCTCACCAGGACGCACCCCGGCGCCGCGCAGCCGGTTGGCCACCCGTGCCGCGCCCTCGGCAAGCTCGCGATAGCGGATCGGGTGGACGCGGTCCTCGGCGTCGTACCAGTGGATGTGCACCCGCTCGCCCTGACGCGCGCAGTGCCAGTCGAGCACCTCGAGCAGGGTTTCGGCCTCCGCCGGGGTGCCGGCGTGGGCGTCGGGGTCGGGCACCAGGCGCAGGGTCGGCCCCGGCCCCACCGCGCCGCGCGCGCACGCCAGCGCCTGCAGTTCGGCGACGGTGGCGGCGAGCAGCGCGCGCTCGGGCAGCTCGATCCCGAGTCCCTGCTCGATGCGGGCGTTGAGCTCGGCGCGGCTGAGGCTGTCGAGCCCGAGGTCGGTCTCGAGCCGGGTGTCGGGCCCGATGGTCTCGGGGGCGATGGCCAGGCGCGAGTCGCGGGCGAAGGCGCGCACCAGCGCCAGCAGCGGGTCGGCGGGGTCGGACATGAGGCTTTTCGCTCCTGGCGCCGCGCGCGGCGCCCGGCATCAGTCGTGGATGGGCTCGGCGGGCGCCGCCAGCAGTCCCTCGCGCACCAGCACCGCGTGCACCCGGCGGGCGCTGCGCGCGAGCGCCGAGAGCTCGGCAAGCCCCGGGCGGGCACCGGCGGCCAGGCGCCACTCCCAGTCGTCGAGCTGTTGCTCGATGAACTCCAGCAGCTTGGGCGCGCAGCCACCGGCGCAGGCGCCGTGACAGACCCGGGCTGCGGGGTCGTCGAGCGGCAGCTCGCGGCGGATGCGCGCGATCAGCGCGCGCATCGCCGTGGGGCTATCGGGTGGCATCGGCGCGGCGGCGCCAACCGGCGCCCTTGAGCCACTCGCGCAGGGACTGCATGACGAAATAGGTCACCGGGATCAGCAGGATACCGACCACGGTGGCGGCGAGCATGCCGCCGAACACCGCCGTGCCCAGCGCCACCCGCGAGCCCGCTCCGGCCCCCGAGGCGAACACCAGCGGGAGGATGCCGAGGAGGAAGGAGAGCGCGGTCATCATCACCGCGCGAAAGCGCAGCCGCGCGGCCTTGACCGCGGCATCGTAGATCGACAGCCCCTCGACCTCGCGCTGCTCCTTGGCGAACTCGACGATGAGGATGGCGTTCTTCGCCGCCAGCCCGATCAGCATCACCAGCCCGATCTGGGTGTAGAGGTTGACGTCGAGCCCGGCGGCGCCGACCGTGGCGAGGGCGCCGAACACCGCCACCGGTACCGCCAGCAGCACCGCCAGCGGGATCGACCAGCTCTCGTACTGGGCGACGAGGAAGAGATAGACGAACAGCAGCGCCAGACCGAAGATCAGCGGCGCCTGCCCGGCGGCCTCGATCTCCTGGTAGGACATGCTCGTCCACTCGTAGCCGAAGCCGCTCGGCAGGGTCTCGTCGGCGGTGCGCTCCATCGCCGCGATCGCCTGCCCCGAGCTGTAGCCGGGGGCGGCCGCGCCGGAGATATCGGCCGAGCGGAAGAGGTTGTAGCGGGCCATGATCTGCGGCCCGGTGATGGTCTCGACCTCGGCCAGGGTGGCCACCGGCACCATCTCGCCGTCGCTGCTGCGCACGAACAGACGGAGGATGTCGCTCGGGGTGTCGCGGAACTCCCCTTCGGCCTGGGCCATCACCCGCCAGGTGCGGCCGAACTTGTTGAAGTCGTTGATGTAGACCGAGCCGAGCTGGGCCTGGAGGGTGGCGAACAGCTCGTTGAGCGGCACCTGCAGGGTCTCGACCTTGTCGCGATTGACCTGGAGGAAGAGCATCGGCACGTCGGCGCGGAAGGTACTGAAGGCGCTGCCGATCTCGGGCTGGCTGTTGGCTGCGACGATGAAGCCGCGCATCGCCGCGGCGAACGCCTGCAGGTCGCCGCCGCTGTAGTCCTGGAGCACGAAGGAGAAGCCGCCGGAGTTGCCAAGGCCGGGGATCGCCGGCGGCACGAAGGGGATGACGTTGGCATCGATGGTGCGCGCGGCCACGCCCTGGGCGGCGGCGACGATCGCCGGCAGGCGCAGCCCGGTGTCCTGGCGCTCGTCCCAGGGCGCGAGCACCGGGATCACCAGCGCGCTGTTGGAACCGAAGGCGCCGTTGAGCATCGAGTAGCCGGACACCGAGATGACGTTGGTCACCCCGGGGATCTCCAGCAGTTGCTGCTCGACACGCCCGAGCACGGTCTCGGTACGGGTGAGCGAGGCGGCGTCGGGGAGCTGCACCTCGATGAAGAAGTAGCCCTGATCCTCTTCGGGCAGGAAGCCGCTGGGCAGGTGGGTGAACAGCCAGCCGGTGGCGGCGATCAGCCCGACATAGAGCAACGAGATCAGCGCGGCGCGGCGCACCGTCATCTTCACCGCGGCGGTATAGCCCGCGGTGAGCCGGCCGAACAGCCGCTCGAACCAGTTGAGCCAGCGCAGCGGCTTGCGCCCCGGGCGCAGCAGCACCGAGCACAGCGCCGGGCTCAGGGTCAGGGCGTTGATCGAGGAGATCGACACCGCCACCGCGATGGTCACCGCGAACTGCTGGTAGAGCTGGCCGGTGATCCCGGGCATGAAGCCGACCGGCACGAACACCGCGAGCAGCACCAGGGTGGTGGCGATCACCGCGCCGCCGACCTGATCCATCGCCTTGGCCGTCGCCGCCTTCTGGTCGAGCCCCTCCTCGGCCATCAGCCGCTGCACGTTCTCGACCACGATGATGGCATCATCGACGACGATGCCGATGGCCAGGATCAGCGCGAACAGCACGATGGTGTTGAGGGTGAAGCCGAGCACCGCGAGCACCGCGAAGGTGCCGATCAGCGACACCGGGATGGCGATGCCGGGGATCAGCGTGGTGCGCCAGTCGCCGAGGAACAGGAACACCACCAGCACCACCAGGCCGACGGCCTGATAGAGCGTCACCTTGACCTCGTCGATCGAGGCCGAGATGAAGTTGGTGGTGTCGTAGAGGATGGCCTGCTCCATGCCATCGGGGAAGCGCTCGGCGAGTTCGGCAAGCTGCGCGCGCACCGCCGCGGCGGTGGCCAGGGCGTTGGCGTCCGGGGTCTGGTAGACGGCGAGCACCACCGAGGGGCGCCCGTCGAGCCGCCCCGAGGCGGAATAGGCCTGGGCGCCGAGCTCCACCCGGGCGACGTCGCCGACGCGGATCGCCGAGCCGTCGGGATTCATGCGGATGATGATGTCGGCGAACTCCTCGGGCTCGGTCAGCCGCCCCTTGGTGGTCACCGTGTACTGGAACTGCTGATCGACCGGCGCCGGCGGCGCGCCGATCTGACCGGCCGGCACCTGCACGTTCTGCGTCGCCACCGCGTTCTGGAGATCGGCGACGCTCACCCCCAGCGCGGTCATGCGATCGGGCTTGAGCCAGAAGCGCATGCCGTAATCCATCACCCCGAGGATCTCGGCCTTGCCGACCCCGTTGACGCGCCCGAGCGCATCCTTGATGTTGATGGTGGCGTAGTTGTTGAGATAGAGCGCGTCGAGGCTCAGATCGGGCGAGTAGAGATTGACGATCAGCAGCATGTTGGTCGACTGCTTCTCGGTCTTCACCCCCTGGCGGCGCACCTCCTCGGGCAGCTTGGGCTCGGCCTGGGCGACGCGGTTCTGCACCTTGACCTGGGCCATGTCGGCGTCGGTGCCGATCTCGAAGGTGACGGTGAGGCTGTAGCGCCCGTCGTTGTCGGACTTCGAGGACATGTAGATCATGCCCTCGATGCCGTTGACCTCCTGCTCGATGGGGGCGGCAACCGTCTCCTCGACGACCTCGGCGCTGGCCCCGGCGTACTGGGTGCTGACGCTCACCGTCGGCGGGGTGATCTCGGGGAACTGCGCCACCGGCAGCCCGAGCAGCGCCAGCACCCCGGCCAGCGAGATCACGATGGAGATGACGAAGGCGAACTTCGGCCGGTTGATGAAGAACTTGGACAGCGTCATCGCAATGCTCCGGTCGGTTCGCCCATGGGCTCAGTCGCGCGCGGCGGGCGCGGCGTCGTCGCCATCGCCGCCACCGTTCTCGCCGCTCGAACCCGGCCCGGTCGCGGCGAGCGGGTCGCCGGGCGGCGTGGTGGTCTCCGGGCGCACCTGGATACCCGGGCGCACCTTCTGGATGCCGTAGAGCACGATGCGCTCGCCGGACTCGAGCCCCTCCTCGATCACCTGACGGGTACCGAAGCGCTGCCCGGTCTTGACCCGGCGGCGCTCGACCTTGTCGTCGTCGCCGACCACCAGCACATAGCTCCCGCCCTGGTCGGTGAGCAGCGCCGCCTGCGGCACCACCACCGCCGAGACCGCCTCGCGCCGTTCGATCACCACGGTGACGAACTGCCCGGGCAGCAGCAGCTGGTCGGGGTTGGGGAACTGGGCGCGGATCAGCACCGTGCCGGTGGTCTCGTCGACCTTGTTGTCGAAGAAGTCGAACCAGCCGTCGTGGGGATAGAGCGAGCCGTCGGGCAGGCGGATCTGCGGCACGAAATGCTGCTTGCCGGGGGCGGCCAGCTCATCCGGGTCCTGTCCCTGACGTGCCCGCGCCCCGGCCTGCGCCAGCTCCAGGTACCAGGTCTCGGCGATCGAGAAGGCGACCTTGATCGGGTCCATGCGGTTGATGGTGGCCAGCACCCCGGAGGCGGGTTCGACCAGGTTGCCGACATCGAAGGCGGCCAGGTCGATGCGCCCGGCGATCGGCGCGCGGATCTCGGTGTAGTCGACGTTGAGCTGGGCCTTCTGGATGTCGGCCTGGGCGGTCTCGACCGCCGCCTCCTGCACCAACACCTCGGCCTGGGCCTCGTCGACCTTCTGCTGGCTGACGTTCTTGGCCTTGGCCAGCTCCTGATAGCGCGCGAGATCGACCTGGGCGCGGTTGAGCGAGGCCTCGGCGGCGCTCAACTGCGCCTCGGCCTGGGCGAGGCTTGCCTGATACTGCTCGGGCTCGATGCGAAAGAGCAGATCATCGGTCTCGACCTGGCCGCCCTCCTGGAAGGCGCGCTCGAGCAGGAAGCCGGTCACCCGCGCGCGCAGCGCCACGGTATCGGCCGCGCGGGTCTTGCCGACGAACTCGAAATAGGGATTGACCCGCTCCTCGGTGACGGCGATCACCCCGACCGAGGGCGGCTCGGCGGCGGGCGGCGCATCACCGCCGGGGACACAGCCAAGGATCAGCAGCGAACACAACGACAACACCGCCCCCGAGCGACGGGCAGACCGGAGCGGCACGGCGCCGCGCGGCATCGAAACCATGGAACATCCTCCGCGCGAGGTGGCATGGGGGCGCCGGGCAAGGCGCCGGGTGCAACCGACCGAGCCAGACCGGCATCGGGGAAGTCGCACACTCACTGGGGACAAGGTTAGCCCGCCACCGCAGCAACGCAATAACCTTTATTTTCGCGCATGACGCGATCGCACATCGCGCCCTTATGAAAACAACCGCTTAGCCTCATGACGGCATGCGCCGGGCTCGGACGAACGCGCTCAGCCCGTCTCGGCAGCGCCGAGAGCGCTAACCACTCGCCCCATGCAACCCACAAGATCGGGGCGGTTTTGCTAGACTGACGCGACCCAAAATCCAACCTGCCCAGACCACCGAGACCATGCGCCTGCTGACCCTGCTGCTCGTCGCCCTGTTCGCGCTCTCGACCACTGCCTGCGGTGGCGCCGCGCGGGCCCAGAAACGCGCCTACAAGGCGCAGGAGACCGTCGCCAAGGAACGCCTGCGACTGATCGATGAGTATCAACGCTGTGTCGACAAGGCCGGCACCGACGCGCTCAAGCGCGAGGGCTGCGAGAGCCATCTCAAGGCCGCCCAGGCGCTCGACTGAGCGCGACGTCGAGACCGACCGCGGACACCCGGCGGCGGCGCCCCGGCGCGGCGGTGTTTGCCGTCCGACAACTTCGGTTGTAGGCTTGTACGAATGCGTTGGCGCAACCGGCTTGGCCAGCGGCGCTGCGCGCAGTCGCCGACCCGGCGCGAGCCGGTCGCACGCGGCGGCACATCGCGGCAGATGACCTCGCGGCCCGTGCCGACACCGCCCGGGCGCTAGCCCTTAGGTGGCGCATCACTGCCGAGCGGCGAAGAGCCGGCAGGCCCCGCAGCGACCACGCCGCCCTCCCCGTCGTCGTCCACCGCCGACGCGCCGCCCAGGCACCACCGGGCGCGCGCCGCGTCCGTGCGCAGTGCGACGGTGCTCGACGGCGGGCGGTCGGGCGCGGCCGATCTCGAACTACTGAACCAGATTGCGGACCCCCTGGCCCGCAAGGAGTGAGCCCCCTCATGCAGGGACGCCTGTGGCCCTTGGAAATCGTGCGTCTCGACCCCGTCGATCTGGGCGAGAACGACCTGCGCGCGATCGGCGTCGGCATCGACGGCCTGACCTACGCCATCAAGCGCAGCAGCGACGCCGCGCTGCTCCCCGCCACCGAGCTGATCTGCACCCGCCTGGCGCTGGCCTGCGACCTGCCGGTGCTCGGCGGCGAGATCGCGCAACTGCCCGACGGCACCATGGCCTTCGCCTCGCCCTGGGAGGGCGGCACCCTCGCCACCCAGGAGGCGCGGGTGTTGCTGATGACCAAGGGCGGGGTGTCGAGCCAGGTGCTTTCGGCGATCCTCGCCTTCGACCTCTTCGTCGGCAACCAGAACCGTCATCTCGGCAACTTCCTGGTGCGGCGCGACCCCAACCACAGCGTCGCCGCGGTGGTCGCCACCGACTTCAGCCGCGCCCTGCTGATGGCCGGCTGGCCGGTACCGATGCTCTCGCCGACCTGCAACACCCTGGTGGTGGCGCACGCGCTGATGCGCCTGCACGGCTTCGATCGCGACGCCGCGCTGCGCGTCACCGGCCGGCTCTACTCACTCCCCAACGATACCCTCGAACGCTGCTGTCGCGACCTGCCGCCGCACTGGCTGCCGCACGGCATCGCGGTCAAGCTCGACGACTGGTGGCGCAACCAGCGCATCGCCCGGCTCGAGCAGGTCGCCACGGTGATCGATCATGCCTTCTGAACGTCTCAAGTACGCCGTCATCCGTGTCGTCCCCGACACCCGCCGCGGCGAGACCGTCAACATCGGCGTGGTGGTGTTCCGCCCCGCGGGACTCGACGTGCGCCTGCTGCCCTCGCTGCACAAGGTGCGTGCGCTCGACCCCAGGTTCGACGAGCAGATGCTGCGCGACTACCCGCCCTACTTCTCTGCCCTGATCGAGGGCATCGAGCGCCCCGAGCAACAGCACCAGGTGCTCGCCAACCTCGGCAGCATCCGTCTCTCGGCGCTCGGCGAGTTCCATCTCGAACAGGGCCAGGACTACGAGCAGCAGGTGCAGTCGATCCTCTCCGATCTGGTCAAGCCGCCGCTCAAGCACAAGCGCGTCGAGCCCGTCACCCGGCTCGAGACCGTCATCCGCCAGCAGTTCGAGGTGCTGCAGCTGCTCGCCAAGCAGGAGGACGACATCGACCGCGGCATGGTGGTGCCCAAGTACCCGATCGAGGGCCACGGCAACCTCTATGTCGACTTCGCGCTGCGCAAGGAGCGCTGGATCGTCACCGAGACGATCGACTTCAGCGGCTCGCCGAGCACCCTGCGCGGGGCCAAGTTCAAGGCCTCGGCGCTCAAGGCGCTGACCCTCGACGCCGCCGCGCGCAAGCTCAAGGGCGAGACCGTGCCGCTGGTCGTCTACCAGGCGGCTACCGACGAGATCCTCGAGGCGGTGCAGCCGAGCATCGACCTGCTCTCGGACTACGCCCAGCAGCTCTACAACTACGCCGACGCCGACGAGCGCGCCGCCTACTTCGACCGCATCGCCTACGCCGCCGGCCAGATCAAGGCCCCGCCCTACTGAGCGCGGCGCTAGTCCGCCCCGCCGACCTCGGCCCGCGCCCGCTGCTGCTCGCGCAGCAGATGGGCCAGCTCGTCGTCGATCGCCGCCTTGCGCCGCGCCTGCTGCACCGCACCCTCGCGCCGCACCGACTGCTCCAGCGCCACCGCCATCTCCATCGGCGAGCGATGGTCCAGCGCGCGCGACTGCGCGATCAAGCGATCGAGCGACAGATCCCCGGTCTCCGGCACCCGCAACAGGATGCAGGCCAGCTCGTGCCGGGTGAAAAGCTCATTCATACCTCTACCTCGTTAGCAACCGCGCCGTCCCGTGCGCCACCGTCGATGGGCATCGAACGACACCCGAGCGGGGCATTCTAACCGCTGGCGCCAGGGGGGAATGCAATCGGCTTCCAGCGATCAGCCACCAGCCATCAGCGACCAGCGACCAGCGACCAGCGACCAGGCGGCAGGCGGCAGGCGGCAGGCGGCAGGCGGCAGGCGGCAGGCGGCAGGCGGCAGGCGGCAGGCGGCAGGCGGCAGGCGGCAGGCGGCAGGCGGCAGGCGGCAGGCGGCAGGCGGCAGGGATTGAACCGCAAGGGACCGTCTTGCCCGTCAACCGCCGGTCATGTGCGTCAGCCCTCCTTACTGGCGGCTGGCGGCTGGCGGCTCTGACCGCTGGAAGCTGGTCGCTCGGCCGCCCCGCGGATACCGAATCGCGGTGCCCGGTGCTTTACTCCGGCGGGGGTAAGCTGCGATCCTTGATTGCCGGTTCCCGTGGAACAGCCCCAGCCTCATGGACGACCCGACCGCGCCGATCGAACACTTCTCGCAACTCGCCCCGCTGCTGCGTCACCCGCTGGTACTGGCCGGGTTCGCGCTGCTCCTGTTCTTCTTCGGGCCGGGTCACGCGCTGCTCAAGCGCGGGATCATCCCGCCATTACCCGCCAACACGGCCGGGACCATCCTGCAACGGCTGCTGCAATACGGCTTCGTGCTCGCGCTGGTGACGATCGTCTTCGCCCTCGCACTGCAACTCGTCCGCCCCGACCAACAGCCCTGGCTCTATGGCTTCTTCCCCGCAACCCTGGTGATCGTGCTCGGTTTCGTCCTGCTGCTGCACAAGGACCGTCGCACCACCGCCCCTGTCCCCTTCCCCAAAAATAGGTCCAGCGAAAAGTAGAGACCGACGGCATGATGGTGGCCGAGCAGAGGAGAGCCCACATGCGCAAGAGCAAGTACAGCGAGCAGCAGATCGTTGACGCACTGCGTCGT